>NZ_JBHTVQ010000110.1:0-12586 GCF_042792855.1 Streptomyces sp. NPDC056600 | reverse complement strand
CCGGACTTCCGGTGCGGGCGCCGACGTGTGCGGAAACGGTCCGCCGGACGGCGGACCCGGCTCAGCCCGCCGTGCCGCCGAGCCCGTCGAGCAGCGCGTCGGCGTGGTCCAGTCCGCACTCGCGCACGATCTCCTCGATCGTCTGGGCGGTGCGCACCGTGGTGAGGACCGGGCGGCCGTCGTCCCCGGTGCGGAATCCGTGCACCGCGGGCCTCGGCAGGCTGTTGTAGCTCCACGAAGCGGTGAAGCAGTAGGCGCCCGCGTCGTGCAGCACCACCCAGTCGCCCTCGGCGAGCTCCGGCAGCTCCCGGCCGTGCGCCACCACGTCCCCGGCGAAGCACAGCGGCCCCGCGACGTCCTGCTTGGTCGCCGGCGAGTTCTTCGGCCGCCCGTCGGGGCCGTGGGCGGTCACCCGCAGTGCCCACGCGTCCGGCAGCAGCACCGTCCGCGTCACGACGTGTCCGCCCGCGTGGGTGAGGGCCACCCGGCGTCCGCCCGCGTCCTTCACGTACTCCACCCGCGCGGCGAGGAAGCCGTTCTTGGCGAGCAGCGACCGGCCGAACTCGGTGACCAGCGCGTAGCGTCCGTCCAGCAGCGCGGGCTCCGCCTCCCGCAGGGCGGCCACGTACTCCGCGTGCGTCGGCCGGACCTCGTCGTCGTCGAAGTTGACGGGCAGACCGCCGCCGATGTCCAGCCCGGTGACCCGCCGTTCGCCCAGCCGCGCGTCGATCGTGGCCGCCAGGCGGTGCGCCACGGCGACGCCCTCGGCGATCAGCGGCAGCGGGCAGCCCTGCGAACCGACGTGCACGTGGAGGCGGGTCAGCCACGGGTACCGGGCGAAGGCCTCCACCACCCGCTCCTCGGCCCCCGGATCGCGCAGCGCCACACCGAACTTGGAGTGCTCGGTGGCGGTGCTGGTGGCCGCGATCGAGCCCCCGCCCACCTGCGGATTGACCCGGATCCCCAGCACGGACGCGCAGTCCGCCGGACGCAGCCGCGCGATCCGCTCCACCTCCGTCAGGTTGTCGGCGTTGACCGCGACCCCCAGCTCCAGGGCCTCACGCAGCTCCGCCTCGGTCTTCACGGGGGAGTCGAGGACGATCCGGGCGGGCTCGAAACCGGCGGCCAGCGCCAGCCGGAGCTCACCGGGGCTCGCCACCTCGCACCCCATGCCCGTCGACGCCAGCAGCCGCAGCACCGGGACCAGTGGGCAGGCCTTCGCGGCGAAGGTGTGCAGCACCTCCGGCACCCCGGCGAACGCCTCGCGCAGCCCGTCCACCGCCCGCAGGATGCCCGCGGTGTCCAGGAAGCCGGCCACCGGCTGCTCCGGGCCGAGCAGTCCGGTCGCCACGGCCCGCTCCAGCACGTCGGCGACGGTGATCGGGGCGCCCTTCACGGGCGACGGCGCGGCAGTGTTCACAGTTGACTCCTCATCGGCACGACGACGTTCCGGTAACCGGCGCCGCACCCGCGACGAGGGCGGCGCTGCCTACACCCTCTCTCTTCCGGCCCTCCGGTACCAGGGGCGAAGGCGCAGCTCACAGAGGCGATCGGGGTGCCGCGCGGCCCACCGGGCGCGGTGACACCGGTGATTTTGCCGATGTACGCGCGGCGCGGGCGGCCCGACAGTGACGTAGCCAGTCAGCGGCGGCCCCGCCGATGGCGCGGACACGTCAGAGCGAGGCGTGCCGGGACCACGCAAGGGGGCTGCCTCGTCAGAGAGGACGACTCGTCGTGCAGCACTCGCAGAGCAGCGCGTCCAACGACGCCACCCCCACGCCGGCCGGCCGCCGAAGCCGTCTCGGCCGCATCGCCGGCCTGTCCGCCTCCGTGGCCGCCGCCGTCGCCTTCAGCACCCTCGCGGCGCCCGGCGCCACCGCGGCCGACAACCCCTACGAGCGCGGCCCGGCCCCGACCAACTCGAGCATCGAGGCCCTGCGCGGCTCGTACTCGGTCTCCAGCACCTCCGTCTCGTCCCTGGTGAGCGGCTTCGGCGGCGGCACCATCTACTACCCGACCACCACCAGCGACGGCACCTTCGGCGCCGTGGTCATCACCCCGGGCTTCACCGCCTACGAATCATCCATCTCGTGGCTCGGCGAGCGGCTCGCCTCCCAGGGCTTCGTGGTCTTCACCATCGACACCAACACCACGATGGACCAGCCCGACTCCCGCGGCGACCAGATGCTGGCGGCGGCCGACTACCTGACGCAGAGCAGCTCCGTGCGCAGCCGCGTCGACGCCACCCGCGTGGCCCTGATGGGCCACTCCATGGGCGGCGGCGGCACCCTCGAGGCGGCCAAGGACCGGCCCTCCGTCAAGGCCATCATCCCGATGACCCCCTGGAACCTGGACAAGACCTGGTCCGAGATCCGGACGCCGGCGCTGATCTTCGGCGCCGAGTCCGACACCGTCGCCCCGGTCGCCTCGCACTCGGAGCCGTTCTACACGAGCATCCCCTCGACCACCGAGAAGGCGTACCTGGAGCTCAACGGAGCTTCCCACTTCGCGCCCAACACGTCGAACACGACGATCGCGAAGTACAGCATCTCCTGGCTCAAGCGCTGGGTGGACAACGACACCCGCTACTCCCAGTTCCTCTGCCCGGGCCCCAGCACCGGTCTCTTCAGCGACGTCGAGGAGTACCGCAACACCTGCGCCTTCTGACGCCTTCCGACCCGGGGGACCCCGACGGCGGCCCCGCCCCGCCCGCGGCCCCCCGGCCGCCGGGCGCCCCCGCCGGCCTCGGGGGGCCCCCCCCCCCGCCCGCCCCGGGGCCGCGGCCCCCCGCCCCCCGCCCCGCCGGGGGCCCCCGCGCGGGGGCCCGCGCCCCCGGCGCGCCCCCCGTCCGGCGTTCCGCCGGCTCGGACTTCGGGGTCCCCGCCCGACGGACGGCCATGTGCCGGCGCACAGCCCGCCGTCGCCCCCCGTGGACGGCCACACACGCGCCCGGTGAGGGCCGGACCGCATACTTCCGGCGGGCTTTACTCCTCCGTAACATCGCGGGAATGACCGGACAGACGACCGTCATCAGCCCCCCGCGAACCCACGGCCGCAGCGAGGAACTGCGCGCGGTGGCCGCGACCCTGACGAACCGTCTGGAGGGCGACAGTGCCGTCCTCCTCCTCGCCGGCGAGCCCGGACTGGGACGCACCACGCTCCTCCAGGACGTGGCCCGCTCCTTCCGCGCCGGCCCTGTCCTGCGGGTCGGCGCGACCGCCGCCGAGTCCCGCCTCCCCTACAGCGGCGTGCACGCCGTGCGCTGCGCCGCCGCCCCCGTCGTGGGCGGCCCGCCGCACGTGCCGAGGACCCCCGAAGGGCTCCTCGACCTGCTGCGGACCGCCGCCGACGGCGGGCCCCTGCTGCTCTGCGTCGACGACGCCCACCTGTGGGACGCCCCTTCCCGTGCCGCGCTCGGGTTCGCGGCCCGCCGCCTCCCCGCGGCCGGCCGTGTCGGCCTGCTGATCTCCGTCACCCGCCACCACGCCGCCGACCCGGACTTCGCCGGGCTGCCCGTCCTGCGACTGGGCCCGCTGGCACGGACCGCCGCCGGGGCGCTGCTGGAGGACCTCGTGCCCGACGGCGTCGACCCGGCCGTCGGCGACGAGCTCCTCACGGAGGCCGACGGCAACCCCGCCCTGCTGCACGCCCTGGTCCGCCGCCTGGGGCCCGACGAGCTGAACGGCGCCGCCCTGCTGCCCCGCCCCCTCGCCGACGCGGCGGTGCTCGCGTCGGTGGTGGGCGAGAGCCTGGCCGGGCTGCCCGACCACCTGCACGACCTGCTGCTCGTGGCCGCCGCGGCGCACGAGACCGCCCCGGCCGACGGACGGCCGGGCGTCGACGCCGACCTGGTGCTGCGCGCCGCCGCCCGCCTGGGCCCGGCCGCCGCCGCGCCGCCCCGCACCGAACGGGCCGCCGACCTCCTGGTGCGGGCCGACGGCCGGCTCCGCTTCACGGGCACCCTGATCCGCCGGGCCGTGCACGCGGGCGCCCGCCCGGAGCGCCGCCGCGCCGCACATCGCGCGCTGGCCGCCGTCCTGACCGCTGACGGCCGCCGCCTGCCCGCCCTGCTCCACCTCGCCCACTCCGTCGGAGCCCCCGACGCGGCGCTCGCCGGCGACCTGGCCCGCAGCGCCCTCGACCCGGCGACCGACGCCACCCACCTCCAGCGGGCAGCCGCCCTCTCCCGGGCCGCCGACCTCACCCCGGAGGTCACCCGGCGCGCCGAACGCCGCACCGCCGCCGCCGAACAGGCCCTGCTCGCCGGCCGCCCGGCGCAGGCGCGCGGGCTGCTCGCCGACGCGGGCGGCCCCGACGCCCGGGCCACCGTGCGGGGCCGCGCCGAACTCCTGCGCGGCGTCATGACACTGGGGGACGGGCCCGTAGCCGACGCCCACGCCTCGCTCCTGTTCGCCAGGTCCCTCCTGGCGGGCGAGGCGCCCGAGCTGGCGCTGGCCGCCACTGTCGCCGCCGCGGACGCCGCCTGGGCGGCCGGGGACCTGACCGGCTGCCTGTCGGCGCTGGCGAGCGCGACGGCGACCGCGCCCGCCCCAGGTCCCGGCCGGCCCGCCCCGGTGCGGGACTACCTCACCGGTCTGCGCGCCATCCTCGAGGCGCGGCTGGCCGACGCCGCCCGCCCGCTGCGCCGTGTGCTCGACCATGGCTGGACCCAGGACGAACCCGAGGCGCTGCATCGCGCCGCCACCGCCGCGTTGCTGCTCGGAGAGGTGGACACCGCCTGCCGAGCCGGCGCCCGCGCCCTGGCCGCCGCCCGCGCCCGCGGCCAGGAGGCCTTCGTGCCCCAGACCCTCGAATACCTCGCCTACGCCGAACTGCGGGCCGGAAGGCACGCCCGCGCCCGCGCACACGCCGAGGAGGGCCTGCGCTCGGCCCTGCACTCCCGGCGGCGCAACACCGCGGCCCACCACCGGGCGATCCTCGCCCTGGCCTCCTCGATCGAGGGCGACGTCGAGGAGGTGACGGCCCAGGCCACCGCCGCGCTGGCCACCGCGCGCAGTCACGGCCTCGCCCAGACCGCCACCCTGGCCGAATGGGCCACCGGGCGTGCCGAGCTGGGCCGTGGCAGGCCCTCCGAGGCCGCGGCCCGCCTCGGCCCCCTGGTGCGGCCCGGCCGCACCGGAGGCCACTTCGCCGTCCGGGCGCTGGTGATGCCCTGCTTCGCCGAGGCCGCCGCGCTCGCCGACCGCGCGGACGAGGCCCGCATCGTGGTCGAGGAGTTCGAACTGTGGGCGGACTTCGGCGCCGACCCCCAGGCGCCCGCCCAGCTCGCCCGCTGCCGGGCCCTGCTGGCCCCGCCCGACGACCCCGACAGCGCGGACACCCTCTACCGGCACGCCCTCGAACTGCACGAGCAGGCCGGGGGAGACTTCGAGCAGGCCCGCACCCAGCTGCTCTACGGCAAGTGGCTGCGCCGTCGCCGCCGCCCCCGCGAGGCCCGCGGCCGGCTCCGCGACGCTCTGCACATCTTCGACCGCTGCGGCGCCCGCGTCTGGGCCGACCAGGCGCGTGCCGAACTACGGGCCAACGGGGAGGCGCCCGCCGCCCCGCAGGACGGCGCGCTCTCCCGCCTGACGCCCCAGCAGCAGCGCATCGCGCGCTGCGTGGCCGGCGGCGACACCAACCGGGAGGTCGCCCAGCGCCTTTCGGTGAGCACCCGCACGGTCGATCACCACCTGCGCAACATCTTCGCCGTCCTCGGCGTCCGCTCCCGCGTCGAGCTCGCGCGCATGGTCGGCATGGAGCGGTAGCGGCCGTCCCCGGCGTGGCACTCACAGGAAAACCGTCGGTAACAAATGAGCAACTAGGTGCACAACTCTAGGGACCGACCGGACGGTATGTCATTCTTCGAGCAGGACGAGTCAGGTGACGGCCGCAACGCGGCCCCCGGACCGTGGGGGCCGCAGCACCATGGCCGTCGCGCGCGTACTGCCGGGGAGAGCCGACCTCGGAGGAGGATCGCGATGTACCAAGCCGTACGGTCACGAGGAGCACTGCGCCCCGCGACGAGCGCCGTGCCACAGCCCCGTTCGCCGCGTTTCCGGTCGCTGATCGACGCGGAGGCGCTCGGTGTGCTGCACCGCAGCGCCCGGGCCGTGCAGGGCGCCCTGCCGGACCTCACCGACCGGCTGGTGGCGGGGCTGCGCGAGCAGGAGCCCGCCTACCGGGCGGCCATGGAGGCCGACCCCGCCGGCACCTGGCAGGAGGCCCACGGCTCCCTGCGGCACAGCGTGGCATCCCTCCTCGACCCGCGCACCGCCCGGGAGGAGGCCCGCCGCTGCTCGTGGAAGATCGGCGCCACCCGCGCCGAGCACGGCTTCCCGCTCGACGCCCTGCTGCACGCCTTCCGCCTCGGCGGCTCCCTCGTGTGGCAGGCGCTCGTCGAGGAGACCTCCCGAAGCGCCCCCGACGACGTCCGGCTCCTGGTCCACGTCGCCGCCGACGTCTGGAACTTCGTCGACGAACACTGCACCCTCGTCGCCGACGCCTACCGGCAGGTCGAACGCCGCCTCGCCTGGCGCCGGGAGAACCGGCTGCGCCTGCTCACCGCCGCCCTGCTGGACGGCACCAGCCGCATCGCCGACCTCCCCGAGGCGGCCGAGGCCCTCGGGCTGCCGGAACAGGGCCGCTACGCCGTCGTCGCGGTCAGCGCGGGCGCGGCCGCCGAGAGCGCCGCCGCCCGCTCCGCCGCCGTCCCCGCCGGCCTGCACGCGCACTGGCACACCGGCGTCGACGTCGACCACGGCATCGTGCTCCTCGAGGACGACGCCGACCTGCGGCGCCTCGCCGCGCAGGACCCCCCGCAGGGCGCCCGCGTCGGCGTCGGCCTCGGCGTCGACGGCCTGGCCGCCCTCGGCGACGCCCGCCGCCACGCCGACACCGCCCTCGGCATCTGCCCCGAGGCCGGCGGCTCGGTGCGCCTGCACGAACAGCTCCCCAGCGCCCTGCTGCTCTCCAGCCCCGAGCTCGGGCGCGCCCTCGCCGAGGAGGTCCTCGGCCCCCTGCTGCGCCTGGAACCCTCCGACCGCGACCTGCTCCTGGACACCCTCGCCGCATGGCTGGATTGCGACGGTTCCGCGCAGCGCGCCGGGGCCCGTCTCTACTGTCACCGCAACACCGTCCTGAACCGGCTCCGACGCTGCGAACAGCTCACCGGCCGTTGTCTGACCCGCCCGGCCGACGTCGTCCAGGTGAGCCTCGCGCTGGCCGCCGGCCGCCTGCTGCGCCCTTGACGCGGCGCCCTCCGAGCACCACCCCCGTGCCCCGGACCGCGTGACGGCGGCGGTCCGGGGCACAGCCGTGCCCACGACCGCCCGCACCGCCTCCCACCTGCCCACGGGCCGCCACTGGGCACCCGCACAACCCGCCCCGGAAACCGTTGGCCGCCCGCCGCGAGCATGGCTTTTCCGCTGTACCGGCACCCTCCGCGCGTGCTGATCTGTGCACCACTTCCGCACGGACGAACGACGACCCCGTGCCCGGACCCCGGTCTGTCGGGGCCACCCTCAACGGCCCAGCCCCGGCCCCGGTCGCGCGGCACGCAACCAAGGAGCAGTGATGCCCCGAGCATCGGACGAGGCGTCCACCCTCAAGGTGGAGAACCTCGACGTGACCTACGGACGCGCGGTCTCCGCACTGCGCTCCGTGAGTCTGGACGTGCCGCCCGGCAGCGTCGTCACCCTGCTCGGCGCCAACGGCGCCGGCAAGACCACCCTGCTGCGCGCGGTGTCCGGAACCCTGCGCCTGCACCGTGGCGCCGTCACCGCGGGCGCCATCCGCTACGGGAACACCGTCCTCGACGGGCAGGACCCGGTCGCCGCGGTGCGCGCCGGAGTCGTCCAGGTGCCCGAGGGCAGGCGGGTCTTCGCCGGACTCACGGTGGACGAGAACCTGCGCTCCGGCGGGCTCGGCCTCGGCCGGCGCACCCCCGAGCGCATCACGGAGGGCCGCGAGCGGGTCTTCACGCTCTTCCCCCGCCTGGCCGAGCGCACCCGGCAGCAGGCCGGCCTGCTCTCCGGCGGAGAGCAGCAGATGCTGGCCATCGGACGCGCCCTGATGGCCGCGCCGAAGCTCCTCCTGCTGGACGAGCCCTCGCTTGGTCTCGCCCCGCAGATGGTCGAGCGGATCGCCGAGGTCGTCCGCGAGATCAACGCCCAGGGCACCTCCGTGCTGCTGGTCGAGCAGAACGCCGGCATGGCGCTCGCCCTCGCCGACCACGCCCACGTCCTCGAGGTGGGCGAGGTCCGGCTCTCCGGCCCGGCCGCCGAACTGGCCCGCACCGACGCCGTCCGCCGCCTCTACCTCGGTGAGGCAGACGCGCCGGAGGACGCCGCCGGGCAGGCCGCCGACGAGGCCGCCCCCGGCAGCCCGGAGAGGGGAGCGGCATGAACCCCCGCACCACCGCGACCGCGCGGCCCGAGGCGCCCAGGCCTCTGGAGGTCGACGGCGTCACCGTCCGCTTCGCCGGACTCACCGCGCTCGACGACGTCTCCTTCACCGTGGCGCCCGGCTCCGTCCACGCCGTGATCGGCCCCAACGGCGCCGGCAAGTCGACCTGCTTCAACGTCCTCTCCGGTCTCTACCGGCCGGCCGGCGGAACCGTCCGCTACGGCGAACACCTCCTCACCGGCCTCGCCCCGCACCGCATCGCCGCCCTCGGCGTCGCGCGGACCTTCCAGAACATCGTCACCACCGAGGGCACCGTCGGCGACAACCTGATGCTCGGTCGCCACGCCCTCACCCGCGCCGGCTTCGTCTCCTCCGCGCTGCACCTGCCGCACGCCGTCCGCGAACAGCGCGCCCACCTCGCCCGGGCCCGCGAGATCGCCGAGATCGTCGGCCTGGAGCGCCACTTCGACCAGCCGGTCGCGCTGCTGTCCTACGGCGACCGCAAGCGGGTCGAGATGGCCCGCGCCCTGTGCCTGGAGCCTCGGGTCCTCCTGCTCGACGAACCGGTCGCCGGCATGAACACCACCGAGCGCGCGGCGGCGGTCGAGGTCATCCGCACCGTCCGCGAGCAACTCGGCCTGTCCATCGTGCTGGTGGAGCACGACATGGGGCTGGTGATGCGTCTCGCCGACGAGGTCACCGTCCTCGACTTCGGCAGGCGCATCGCCCACGGCACCCCCGACGAGGTCCGCCAGGACCCCGAGGTGCTGCGGGCCTACCTCGGCACCGGCGCGGACACGCCCGGAAAGGAAGCGGCATGACCGGCCTGCTCGACACCCTCCTGGCGGGCCTCGCCCTCGGAGCGGTCTACGCCCTGGTGGCGCTCGGCTTCGTCATCATCTTCAAGGCGTCGCACGTCATGAACTTCGCCCACGGCTCCCTGCTGCTCTTCGGTGGCTACCTCACCGCCGTGCTCCACGACGACCTCGGCTTCGCCGGGGCGCTGGCGGTCGGCGTCCTCGCCACCGCGGCCCTGGCCGGCGTGATCGACCGGGTCCTGCTCCAGCGCCTGCCGCAGGACCCCAAGGCGGCGCACGTCGCCACCATCGTCACCATCGGCATCGACATCCTGCTGGTCACCGACCTCGCCCGCAGGATCGGCGGCGACCTGCTCCCACTGGGCGACCCCTGGGGCGACACGGTGCGCACCCTCGGCCCGGTCACCGTCGCCGACAGCCGACTCGCCGCCATCGCGGTCTCCGCCCTGGTCATCGGCGTCGTCTTCGCCCTCTTCCGGTACAGCCGCTGGGGCCTGTCCCTGCGCTGCGCCGCCGAGGACACCGAGGCCGCCGCCCTCCAGGGCATCCGGCTCGGCCGGACCCGCATGCTCGCCTGGTGCCTGGCCGGAGCCCTCGCCGCGCTCGCCGCGGTCTTCCTCGCCGCCTTCCCCGCCACCGGCCTGGAGCGCACCACCGGGCAGATCGCCCTCAAGGCGTTCCCCGCCGCCATCCTCGGCGGCCTCGCCTCACCCGTGGGCGCCCTGGCGGGCAGCCTGGTGATCGGCCTGACCGAGGCCTTCGTCATCACCTACCAGAGCGACCTGCACGTCCTCGGCGACGGCCTGAGCGACGTCGCCCCCTACGTGGTCATGGTCCTGGTGCTGCTGGTGCGGCCCAACGGACTGTTCGGAGCGAAGGGAGCGGTCCGTGTCTGACGCCGCCAAGCCGCTGGTGCGCCTCGCCGGAATCCTGGTTCCGCTGCTGGTGCTGTGCGCGCTGCCGCTCTACCTGGAGTCCTACTGGCTGCGGATCGGCCTGTTCTCCATGGCCGCCGCGATCGGCGCCATCGGGCTGACCCTGCTGTCCGGGACCGCCGGCCAGCTCTCCATGGGCCACTCCTTCTTCCTGGCCGTCGGCGCCTACGGCTACGTGTACTTCTCCGGCGACCCCGGCCCCGGCCTCCCGCCGGTGATCGCCATGGTGCTGGCCGTGCTGCTCGCCGGAGCGGCGGGCGGACTGTTCAGCCCCGTCGCCGGCCGGGTGAAGGGCATGTACCTGGGCATCGCCACCCTGGCGCTGGTCTTCATCGGCCACCACCTGATGCTCACCATGGACGGGGTCACCGGCGGCTTCAACGGCCGCTCGGTGGCGCCGATGGAGATCGGCGGCCTCGTCCTGGACGCCGGCCAGGACGACCTCACGGTCATGGGCGTGCCGTTCGGCGCCGAGGAGCGCCTGTGGTACTTCGGCCTGCTCCTGCTGGCGTTCACCTGGTTCACCGCCCGCGGCCTGCTGCGCGGCCGCCCGGGCCGGGCCCTGGTGGCGCTGCGCGACAGCGAGACCGCCGCGTCCGTCATGGGCGTGCCGGTGGCCCGCTACCGCTCCTCGGCCTTCGTCGTCTCCTCCATGTACGCCGGCCTCGCCGGAGTGCTGCTCGCGCTGTCCTTCCGGCGCGTGGTGCCCGACTACTTCGGGCTGGTCCTGTCCATCGACTACCTCGCCATGATCGTCATCGGCGGTCTGGGCTCGGTGGCCGGAGCCGTCGCCGGGGCGTTCTTCGTGACCGCGCTGCCGCTGGTGATGGCCAAGTACGCCGACCAGCTTCCCCTGGTCGCCGCCCCGGGCTCCCCGGACGGATCGCTCGGCCCCACCGAGGCCTCCCGCTACCTCTACGGCGCCGCGATCGTCGTGGTCCTGCTGTGGGCCCCCGACGGCCTGCACGGACTCGTCCGCCGGCTCCTTCCACGGGCGCGGCCCACACCCGCCACGCCGCCTCCCGACACCGGGCTCGCCGAGCCCGTCACCACGTCCGCAGTTCCCGTCGCCACAGTCAAGGAGCACACCCCGTGAACGCAACGCCCCGTGCGCACCGTCGCGCCACCCGCATCACCGCCGCCGCGGCCCTGTCGGCGCTGCTCGTCGCGGGCTGCAGCAGCAAGGCCGAGGACTCCAAGGGCAAGGAGGGCGCGGGCGGCATCAAGGGCGGCCCCGGCGTCACCGACACCACCATCAGGATCGGTTCGCTCACCGACCTGACCGGCCCGTACGCCACCCTCGGCGAGTCCATCACCAACGCCCAGAAGATGTGGGCCGACGAGGTGAACGCCGACGGCGGCATCTGCGACCGCAAGGTCGAGATCACCGTCAAGGACCACGGCTACGACGTCCAGAAGGCCGTCGCCGCCTACTCCGAGGTGGCGCCCGACTCGGTGGCCCTGTCGCAGGTCATCGGCTCGCCGGTGGTCGCCGCGCTGCTCGACGACATCAAGAAGGACCAGATCCTCACCTACCCGCAGGCCTGGTCCGCCTCCCTGCTGGGCATCGAGCCCGTCCAGGTCACCGGCACCACCTACGACGTCGACATGATCGCCGGCGTCGACTTCCTGACCCGCGCCAAGGGCATCGAGAAGGGCGACAAGGTCGGGCACGTCTACTTCGAGGGCGACTACGGCGCCAACGCCCTGGAGGGCTCGAAGTGGGCGGCCGCCAAGGCCGGGCTGGAGATCGTCGAGCAGAAGATCAAGCCCACCGACCAGGACCTGTCGGCCCAGGTGGCCGCGCTGCAGAAGGCCAAGGTCAAGGCGGTCCTGATCAGCGCCGGCCCGGTGCAGACCGCCTCGCTGGTGGGCGTCGCGGCCTCCCGCGGCCTGAAGGTGCCCGTGGTCTCCAACATCCCCGGCTACTCGCCGCAGCTGATGGCCTCCGAGGCCGCTCCCGCGCTCGAGGGCATGCTGAACATGATCAGCGCCGCCCCCGCGGTCAACGCCGACATCCCCGGCGTGAAGGAGATGGTCGAGAAGTACAAGAAGGCCTACCCGAAGGCGGCCGTCGACACCGGCGTGCTCTCCGGCTACAACACCGCCCAGCTCCTGGGCCTCGCCCTGGAGAAGGCCTGCGAGAACGGCAGCCTGGCCCGTGAGGACGTCGTCAAGGCGCACCGTCAGCTCACCGACGCCGACACCGGCCTCGGCACCCCGCAGAACTTCGGCGACGTCAAGCGCCCGGCCGCGGTCGAGAACTACGTCCTCAAGCCGTCCAAGGACGCGCTGGGCGGGGCGGAGATCGTGGAGGAGGCCCGGGTCGCCCCGGGCGTCGAGGACTACCTGAAGGAGAAGGGCCGCGCCTGAGCCGTCCCCGCACGACCCGCACGACGCACGGAGGGCGGCCCGCACCCCACGGGG
>NZ_JBHTVQ010000109.1:0-12590 GCF_042792855.1 Streptomyces sp. NPDC056600 | reverse complement strand
GCCACGGCAGAGACCGTGGGGAACCGGCCACCGCCGCTGACGAGGCCCGCGTCGGTTCCCATGACAACGCGGACTCCGGCCTCGACGGAGCGGGCGACGGACTCCTGCGCGATGCGGTGCCGCGCTCGGCCTTGGCGTACACGGCCGGCGGCACCTGGGCGGGATCGGGCGTGGCCATCGTCTCCAGCAAGGCCGGCACAAGGAGCTGACCCGCGTTCCGCCATGGCCGCCCGGAGTCCGTCGGTCTGCGCGTAGCCGTGCTCGCCGCTGCGGGCCCCGCCATGGACGGCGGCAGCGACACCGGGTTCTGCGAGGGTGCGGCGGCGCTCGACATCGGCCACGAGCCGAGGGTCCAGCTCACCGTACAGCGCGGCGAGAACCGTACGAACGAAGTCCGCGAAGCCTTCTCCCCGCACAGCGATGGCTGTCTCCACAGGCAGCGGGCCCGACCCACAGCGACTGGTCAATGTTGACCACACCCCGGGTCGGACAACGAGCTGCATAGGCAGTCGCGAGTTCCGAGGCGAGCCCCCATGGCCACGCAGGTCGACGCGCAGCACGCGGAAGTGCTGCTGCAGGCAGACAGGGTCACAGAAGCTTCGGTTCTCGGTGATGCCGTGGACTGCCACGAGCAACGGTCCCGTGCCCTTGAGGCCGTACGCCAACTGGTCGTCAGGTGTCACGGCCACTCTCAGTTGCGGTGCGGCTTCGACGGATCGGCACTGGTTCAGGCTCGCAGCCGTGGCGACCGTGATTCTGGTCGGGTGCTTTCGTCAGGCTTTCCGGCCGTCAGTCATGGTCTGGGGCGGGTCAGTCGAGCGTGTAGTTGTACTTGGCGGCTACCGCCGCCATTGCCGACACGTCGGCTTCGGTCAGCGGGGGCCCCACTGTTCCGCGCGTACCTGGCGTTCCGATTTCCTGGAACATTCCGTCCATGCCGCCCGGTGTGTAGAGGAAGTACATGCGGGCGGGCTTGGTTCCACTGGTGTTCCGGAAGGAATGCCGGACCCCCTTCGGGACGTACACCACGCCGCCCGGCTCCACCTCGTACTCGTTGTCACCCGCCGCAATCGTGAGGTGACCTTCCATCAGGATGAACGTCTCGGACTCACCGTGGTGGGTGTGCGGGGGCGGGCCGGCATCGGCGGGCACCACGGCCTCGATGAGAGAGAGCTCTCCGTTCGTCTCCTTCGACGAGAGCAACGTCGTGTAGGTGTCTCCGACGAGGAAGACAGGTTTTCCCTGGTCCACTGGGACATGGAGAGGCGGGAGGTGGAGTGACATGAGAAACTCCTTGTACGTCACATGGAGCGTTCGGGTTCATACGTTTTCAGGCTCGTGCGGGATTCCGGGTGCGTGGATCTCTTGCACAGGTGCCCTCAGGCCCCGTGCCGCGCGGGCCGGCCGACACCTCCCGTCACCTCGGCGCTTCCCGCGGCCAGGCGCATGCCGCAAGGACGTCGCGCGACCGGGCGGCTGTCCCCGTCGTACCTGCCCGAGAGGAGCGCACAGAGAGAACGTTCGGTCTCACTAGATTCACACGCGGGGCGCCTGATCGTCAATACCGATCGTTCTGTCTCGCGCAGTACCGTGGTCCCTCGGCGCGGGGATGCCGATCGGCTGGCTGTGCCGGTTCGGCGTGAGCGGGCAGACACCGCGCACCGTCCGGGACGCGGGGCCGGTGATCTCCGAGCAGCAGCGCGCCGTCCTGGGGGCGATGGCGGGCCCGCAGCAGGACGTACCAGCTCCGGCCTCGCCACCACCGTGACGGTGGTGGCGGGGCCGAGGCTTCCGCGCGCGTCATCGGTTCCGGGATTCCGCGCCGGATCGTGGTGCCGCGCCCCCGTGCCACAGACGTCGGCGTGCGGTGGCCGCCCCATTCCGCTGGAGGCGCCGGTGACCACGGCCGTCCGGTCAGCCGGGACGTCATGGGGAAGGGGTTCGGAACAGTTGGCTGTTGAACCTGTTTGTGTGAGCGTAACGGTGTGCGAGTGCCTGTCGTTGTGGAGGTGTGGGAGCGGTCGAGGCGGTGGAGCACGGTGGCGGAGGCCGTCGCGCGCTGGCCGCTGCCCGTGTGGCTGGGCCGTTGCGGTCGTTGCGTGTGCCGTTCGTGGTGCGGGAGGCGTCCGGGTGCGCGATCCGGACCCGGCTGAAGGACCTGACGGCGCTGGACGTGGAGGTGCTGCGGCAGGGTCGGTGCTCATCTGGGTTCGCTGGCCTCGCGTGACCTGCGGCTCTACGGGCGGGCCGGCTTCGAGCGGAGTGTGGCGTCGTGGGCGGTGCGGAAGCAGGCGCTGACGGCCGCGTGTTCGTCGCGGTGGGCGGGTGCGGTCACCAAAGCCACGCACGACCAGTACGCGCTGGTCCGCCGCGCCCAGGCCGCCCACCTCCACCAGCTCCAGACCACCATCAACGCCATCCGCCACCGCCTCGCCCAGCCACTCGGAGCCAAGGGCGCCAAACGGGCTCCTGGCGGCTACCGGTCGGCCTTCGAGTGGAGGCAGAAGGCGCAGCGGCTGCGGGCGCTGGAGGCCCGGCACGCGGAGGTGAGGGCGGACTGGGAGGCGGGCCGGGTCCATGTGGTGCGGGGCGGCAAACGCCTGGCCACCACGCGCCACCATCTGGCGGAGGCCGGCCTCACCGAGGACGAGTGGCGGGCGCGGTGGGAGGCCGCCCGGGCGTTCCTGTCGGCGGACGGTGAGTCGGGCAAGAGGTTCGGCAACGAGACCATCCGTGTCGCCCCGGGCGGTGAGGTGAGCGTCAAGCTGCCCAGGCCGCTGGAGCATCTGGCGAACGCCCCGCACGGCCGGTACGTCCTCACAGGCCGGGTGGCGTTCGCGCACCGCGGTGAGGAGTGGACCGACCGCATCGACGCCAACCGTGCTGTCGCCTACGAGATCCGCCACGATCCGGTCCGGGACCGCTGGTACCTGACCGCGTCGTGGAAACGCCCCGCCGTTCAGGCTCTTCCGCTCGAAGCCGCACGAGCGCAGGGGGTGATCGGCGTGGACATGAACGCCGATCACCTCGCCGCCTACCGCCTCGACGCGCACGGCAACCCTGTGGGTGGGCCGCGCCGCTTCGCCTACGACCTCACCGGACCCGCGTCGCGTCGTGATGCGCAGTTGCGGCATGCGCTGACCCGGCTGATGCACTGGGCGGTGCGTGAGGGTGTGGGGGCGGTGGCGATCGAGGACCTCGACTTCTCCGACAGCACCACCCGCGAGAAACACGGACGCCGCAAGAGGTTCCGGCAAACGGTCTCCGGGATCCCAACCGGCCGGTTGAAGGCGCGGATCGTGAACATGGCCGCCGAGCACGGCCTGATCATCGTCGCCGTGGATCCCGCTTACACCAGCCGGTGGGGCGCCCAGCACTGGCAGAAACCCCTCACCGCCCCCACCCGTGCGATGACCCGGCATGATGCCGCGGCCATCGCCATCGGACGACGCGCCCTCGGACACCCGGTCCGGCGTCGGACGGCAACGCCCCCGCACGACCGGAGCGATCGTGCGGGACATCGAGCCGCCCAGACCGAACCAGGCACCCGCAGGCGTGAGGAAACCCGCCCCTCGATCCCCGGACAACGGACACGATCCGTCCCGCCGGACACCGAGGCGAAAGCGGGCGACCAGCGTGCCCAACACCGTTCGGGACACGCGGCTGAGAACGAGCCCTGGATCCAGGGCTCACTCCCGCTCAGTCTTTAAGAACGGTACTTCCTGTTGCTCAGGGTCAGGGTGATCAGGCGACGTCGTCGCAGGCTGTGGCGGCGGACTTGTCCTGCCAGGCCGTGAGGTCGTCCTGAAGGCGTCGGATCTTGACCAGCTGGCGTTCGATCGCGTCCCGGCCCAGGGCCAGGTGCCCGGGGAGCTTGTCCCTACTGGTGACCTCGTAGATCAGGGCGGCGCCCTTGACGGGGTCACCGAGCTGGGTGTGGTTGGCGGTGTCGATCCAGTCCAGGGTGTCGTGGGCGGGTGTGCCGTCGTAGGCCGGAATGCGCGCAGCGGCGGTT
Source organism: Streptomyces sp. NPDC056600 (assembly GCF_042792855.1). Taxonomy (NCBI): domain Bacteria; kingdom Bacillati; phylum Actinomycetota; class Actinomycetes; order Kitasatosporales; family Streptomycetaceae; genus Streptomyces; species Streptomyces sp. NPDC056600. The sequence continues at coordinate 8,575 of NZ_JBHTVQ010000109.1, read as the reverse complement.
GACAGGGAAGTGCTGTCGAGGAAGTCGGTGCGGAAGACGCCGGGCTCCACGACCATGCTCTGGATTCCGAACGGCTCCAGCTCCACCGCGAGCGCCTCGCTGATGCCGACCACCGCGAACTTCGAGGCGCTGTACATGCTCACCCCGGGCTCGCCCTCGAAGCCGGAGCGGGAACCGATGTTCACGATCTTTCCGGCTCCGGCCGCCCGCATCGCGGGCAGGACCCCGCGGGTGACGTTGATCAGCCCGAAGACGTTGAGATCGAACAAGGACCGCGCCTCGGCGTCCGTGATCTCCTCCAGCGCCCCGAGCAGTCCGCGCCCCGCGTTGTTGACGAGGACGTCGATCCGGCCGAAGCGCTCCGCGGCCGCCTCGACGGCGGCGGCGATGTCCTCGCTGCGGGTGACATCGAGGGCGACACCGAGTACACGGTCGTGCCGGCGCAGCTCGTCCGGCAGCTTCCGCGGGTCACGGGCGGCGACCACGACGTTGTCGCCGCCGTTCAGTGCTGCCCGCGCGATCTCCAGTCCCAGCCCGCGGGATCCGCCGGTGATGAACCACGTTGCCATGAAGGTTTCTCCAAACGTTCGCTTCGCCCGGCCACCCGTGCGATGGCGGGCTGCGACATCCACTGAAGCAGCTCTGAGCAGGCAGAAGAGGCCTCAGAGGGGCCCACCTGATCGGGGGACAAAGTGGGCCACCCTTCCGCCGCCGAAGCCTCGGCGACTGCGCGACCCTGGAGGCATGGACCGTGAGCACCTCACCAGCGCACCCATGGCGGAATTCCTCCGTTCCGCCCGGACCCGCCTCACCCCACAGGAAGCCGGGCTCGACGACCCGGGCCTGGGCCGACGCCGGGTGGCCGGACTGCGTCGGGAGGAACTCGCCCAACTGGCCGGGGTGAGCGTGGACTACTACACCCGCCTCGAACAAGGTCGTAGCCGCAGCGCCTCCACGGAGGTCCTCGACGCGCTCGCCACCGCCCTGCACCTGGACGACGCCGAGCGCAGCCACCTGCACACGCTCGCCCGCCCCCGGCCCGCCCGGCGCCGCCGCCCCCGCCCCCAGCGGGTCCACCCCGCCACCTGGGACCTGCTGGAAGCCCTCCAGCAGACTGGGCGCCCCGCCTTCGTCCTCGGACGGCGCCTCGACGTGCTGGCCCACAACCCACTCGCCGGACGCCTGATCACCGACTTCCGCGCGCTGCCCGCGGCCGAGCGGAACCAGGCCCGCTTCGTCTTCCTCGACCCGCACGCACGCGAGCTGTACCGGGACTGGACCCGCGTCGCCGCCGACACCGCCGCCATGCTCCGCCTCGACGCGGGCCGCCACCCCGACGATCCAGCCCTGAGCGCCCTCGTCGGCGACCTGTCCATACGCAGCGAGAAATTCCGCCGCTTCTGGTCCGACAACAGAGTCCACCGGCGCACGACCGGCACCAAGGACTACCACCATCCGCTCGTCGGCGACCTCACCGTCACCTACCAGGCCCTCACCCCCGCAGACGACCCCGACCAGATCCTCTTCATCTACAGCACCCGACCCGGCAGTCCGTCCGAAACCTCCCTGCGCCTGCTGGCCCAATGGAGCAGTGAGTCAGCCAGTACCGGCAGCGTCACAGCACGAGCCCCGGGAACGCACGACTGACGCACGCCCGCTCCGGTCGTCAGGAGCCTTACTCGGCGTCAGATCGGTGGTGCGTGGTGCTGGTCGGTCGCCGGTGGCGGCCGTTCGGCCAGCGGTTTCTCGTTCCCGTGTTGCCTGAGCGGCCGCCAGGTTTCTGATTGCTCTCTGTGACCATGACTCCCTCGGGTGCTGCGGCCGCCGCCATCGTCGGACGATCCGGATCGCGGTTGTCCAGGGTGCGCTGTTCCTGGGTGAAGCGCGCCCCCCTTCGCCCATGGGCCGAGGCATTGCGGAGCCCTAACCTCGACGTATGGAAACGGACAAGGATGATCCCGCCGCCGAGAACGCGCTGGGAGGTTTCCTCCGCGCACGGCGTGCCCGGTTGCGCCCCGAGGACGTGGGAATTCCTGCCTCCGGTCGGCGCAGGGTGCCTGGGCTGCGCCGTGAGGAGGTCGCCATGCTTGCCGGGGTGAGTACCGACTACTACATGCGCCTGGAACAGGGCCGCGAACGGCATCCGTCGCGGCAGATACTCGAGGCCGTCGCGCGGGCGCTGCGGTTGGACGACGAAGCGGGGGCCCACCTGTTTCGCGTGGCCGCCCCGAGCACCCGCCGGACTCGCCCTGCGCCGCGCGTCGAACGCGTAGCCCCGCATGTGCGGCGACTCCTCGATACGTGGAGCGGCACGCCCGCCTTCATCCTGGGCCCCGCATTGGACATCCTGGCCCACAATCGGCTGGCAAGCGCCCTCCACGCCGGTTTCACCCAGTCCGACAACCTGCTGCGCATGACGTTCCTGGATCCGGCCGCGCGGCATTTCCACCTCGACTGGGATCGGGCCGCCGAGTCGACCGTGGCCGCGCTGCGGCGGTCGGCCGGCATCGACCCCGACGACCCTCGGCTGAGCCGGATCGTGGGCGAACTGTCCGTGAAAAGCGCCGACTTCCGCGTTCTGTGGGCACGCCACGACGTGCGCGGCAAGACGCGCGGGGCAAAGCTCTTCCACCACGCCCAGGTCGGCGACCTGGAACTGCACCACGAGACCTTCACCGTCAACAGTGCCCCCACTCAGCAACTCGTCGTCTACCAAGCCGAACCGGGCACGTCCTCCGCCGACGGCCTCGCCCTGCTCGGTTCGCTCAGTGCCGGCCCCGTGCCCGCACCGGAGGCGACGCCGGACGCTGTCTCGGGCTGAATGCGCGCGCGGCCGTGAGAAGCCCCCGCCTCGGCTCCGCGTTCCCGGGGTGCTAAACTGGGCCCCGCGTTCCGGGGCGTGTCAGCCTGGGCCCACTGCTCCGCACCTTGGGTGGATGTGGGGGAGAACAAGGCGCTGATCACGCCGGGCACCACAGATGCGCCGGGCGCTGAATCCCGTGGATGGCCGACCCTGCGGGTGCGGCATGGCCGGACGCTTGGAGGCCCCCTCCGCCGACGGTCGGCGTTCCCTTCCACAAGGCTGGGGTCATGAGCGACAGCACTCCTCTGGGGAATTTCCTCAGAGCACGGCGCGAAGCCCTCAAACCGCAGGACGTGGGCTTGCCGGAGCACGGGCGCAGGCGGGTACCTGGGCTGCGCCGTGAGGAGGTCGCCATGCTCGCGGGCGTGAGTTCCGACTACTACATGCGCCTGGAACAGGGCCGGGAGACCAGCCCGTCGCCCCAGGTGATCGACGCCATCGCCGCCGCCCTCCACCTGGACGACGAGGCACACGACCATCTTCGCCGACTCACCCGGGCGCCTCGCAGCGTTCCCGCCGGTCACCGTCGGATCAGCCCTCAGCTTCTGCGGCTGATCGACAACTGGTCCGACACCCCCGCCTTCATTCTGGGACCGGCCCTGGACATCCTGGCGCACAACGCGCTCGCCGCAGCCCTGCACAGCGGATTCCAGCGGTTCGACAACCTGGCCCGCATGACCTTCCTGGACCCGGCCGGGCGTACCTTCTACCAGGACTGGGACAAGGCCGCGAACTCGTGCGTGGCCGAACTGCGTGCGGCCTACGGATACGACCCCGATTCCCCGCGGATCACCGAAGTCGTCCATACGCTCTGCGCGAAGAGCCCCGAATTCGCCGAACTGTGGGCACGGCACGAGGTGAGGGGCAAGACCCAGCAGGCGAAGCACCTCGCGCACCCCGAGGTCGGCGCCCTGGAGATCGGGTTCTCGGCCTTCACCGTCAACGGCGCCCCGCACCAGCAACTGGTCGTCTACCAGGCCGAACCGGCGAGTGCCACCGCGGCTGCCCTCGCAGAACTCCGCTCCCGCTCCGATCAAGGGGGATCCGCACGGGTGGGGCGGGAAGCTCCCGGCGGGGTCTTCGGCAGCACCTGATGCGCCACGTTCCGGACGGGCGGAGCCCGTCCGCCGTCGGCACCCGCCGGGCACCCGCCGAGTAGGGCGGGTGCGGCCCCGACACGAATTCCGCGTGACCTACCGGCCGTGCGACCGGACGCGTCCCTGCCGGGCACGCTCGTCGCCTTCGCGGTAGAGCACCAGGTGTTCGTGGAAGAGAACGCCGTCGCGGATGTCGCCGGTGGCGGTGAAGCCGGTGTCGTCGACGTAGTCGAGGTGGTTGCCGGTGACGGTGTAGCTGCCTGTATAGGCGCTCTGCCGGTTTCCGCGGGCCTCGTCGTAGCGGCCGTCCGGGAGCAGCTCCTGGCGGATGAATCCGTCCGCGGTCACCCACATCCCGACGTACGGGTGAGGATCGCGGGGCGTGTCGTTGTTGGTCATGGCCCCATGGTCGGCCCCGCGGCCGAGGGCAACCAGGCCGCCGTCTCCCCCGGTGCGGGCATCCTGGGTGCGGTGCACCCACGATCGCGAGCGGTACGGCGCAGCGCATCAGGGTGTCGTCGTGGGCGAGTCTCCCGGACCCCTGTCGGAGCAGCGGGCCCGACCGTGGGTGCCGCGCACCTGGGATGACGGCGGCCTGGTTCCGATTCCGCCGTGCGACGAACCTGATGGTCACGCAGCTGCCGTAGCTGCCGAGCGGCTGCCGCCCACCTGCACCGGCGCCCGCTTCGCGCATCGGGCAGACCGATGAACCGAATTCCCTGAGGAGCACCATGACCATCACCGGCACCGTGAGCTGGAACCCGAAGGCCCTCGACGAGATCCTCTCGAACGAGGAGGGGCGCCCCGTCCTGTTCACCAACGCTCGGATCATGACGATGGACCCGCTGATCGGGACGATGACCGGCGCCGATCTCCTGTTCGTCGGCTCTCTACTGGTGGGCGTGGGCCCGGGCATCATCACCGCGGCGGGCGACGACAACGCCATCGTCGTCGACTGCACGGGCACGACCATCGTCCCCGCCGTCGTGGACACCGTCGCGCTGCTGGGCGGACGCGGCCACCGCTCCGAGTACGTCGCGACACTGACCCCTGGCAACACCACCGACTTCCTGGTGGTGCCCGACGAACTCGCCGCCGACGTGCCGAGCGCCATGGCCACCCTCACGACCCGGCCGGGGCAGGTCCGCGCGCTGGTCGCGGCCGGCCGGCCCGTCCTCTGGGCCGGCGCCGACGTCCCCGGCCGGGCCACCGCCCCCGAGGCGGGCATCCCGGCCGCACCGGAGATGACCGGCAGCCCACGGGTCGGCGTCTGGATCGACAGGAACGACTTCCTGCACCAGGAGCTCACTGCCGACGGTCGCTACGACGAGACCCGCGGCGGACGCCCGCACGCCTACCAGGGCCGCTACTGGATCGACGGCGACCGCATCGACTACCTCGACGACCTCGGCTTCTGGGCCTACGGAGAGTTCCAGGGCGACGAACTGCACCACGCGGGCTACGTCATGAAGCTGGGCTGACCTCTGCGCCCGTCGGCGCCCCCACAGTCCTTCTTCCAGTCCCATCCGCCGTACGGAAAGACGACCTCTCATGAACGTCGACGACACCACCAGCGCAGCCGTCCTCGAAGAGCTCCGGCGCCGCACCGCCGATCAGCGGCGCATCCTGTTCACCGGCGCGACCATCGTCACCATGGACCCCGACCTCGGCGTCATAGCGGGCGGGGACCTCCTCGTCGAGGGCGACACCATCGCCGCCGTCGGCCGTGACCTCGCCGCGGACGACGCCGTGGTCGTCGACGCCACCGGCACCATCCTCAGCCCCGGTTTCGTCGACACCCACCGGCACGCCTGGGAGGCCCAGTTGCGCCGGATCATGCCGGACGTCGACGACCTCGGTGGCTACGTCATGTCCACTCTGGCCGGCTACGCCACGGTCTACCGGCCCGAGGACATGTACATCGGCACCAGGCTGGCCGCCCTCACCGCGATCGACAGCGGCATCACGACCATGCTCGACTTCTCCCACAACTCCCGCACCCGCGAGCACTCCGACGCCGCCATCGAGGCCCTCGTCGACACCGGCATCCGCGGCGTGCACGCCTCCATGGGCCCTCACTTCGGTGAGTGGGACCGGCAGTGGCCCGGCGACCTGGCCCGCGTCAAGGACCGGTACTTCAGCAGCGACGACCAGCTGCTCACCCTGCGCCTGGCGACCCTGGCCACCGACGAGATCGCCGGCCCCGCACTCGCGTACGGTCCCGAACTCGCCCGCGTCGCCAAGGACCTGGGCATCGGAGTGAGCGTGGACGCCGTCTTCGGCACGTCCTCCTCGGAGGCGATCCTGCGCTGGGCCAAGGACGGCGTTCTCAGTCCCGACATCACCCTCATCCACGCCACCGGACTGACCTCCGACGCTTGGAAGGCGATGGGGGAGACCGGCACCACCGTGGCGCTGGCTCCCACCTCCGACGCCCAGATCGGCCTGGAGACCGCGATCCCCGCCATCGACGAGGCCCTGTCCGTCGGCATCCGTCCCGGCCTGAGCATCGACGTCGAAGTCGCCCTGGCCAGCGACATGTTCACGCAGATGCGGACCCTGCACGCCATCCAGCGGATGCGCGCCGTCAACGCCGCCTACGGCACCGACCAGCAGCCCTCCCGCATCACCACGCATGACGTTCTCGACTTCGCCACCCTCCAGGGCGCCCGCACCAACGGCCTGGCCGCCGTCACCGGCTCACTCACCCCCGGCAAGAAGGCCGACCTGCTGGTCTTCCAGGCCGAGGACATCAACAACATGCCGCTCAACGACCCGATCGGCACCGTCGTCCTGGGCTCCGACGCCCGCAACATCAGCGCCGTGCTCATCAACGGCGAGCCCCGCAAGTGGAACGGCAACGTCCTCGACGTCGACCTGTCCGCCCTGCGCGCCGAGGTCCACGCCTCGCGCGAGTACGTGCTGAACACCCCGGCCGCCTGAGAATCCGCCTTCATCGTCCCCCGGCCGGCCGCACGCCGGCCGGGGGACCCCATCACCCGACGGTGCCGTCGGCCGATCGCATCGCGCGCAAACACACGGGGCCGCCACCAGACGCCCCTTCGGGAGTTCCCATGTCCCACCCCACGACAACACCCGGGCACGCGGCCAAGAGCAGCACGCCCGACCAACCGCCGGGCTGGGCCCCGGTCGCCCCGACCACCCTCCTGCTGACCGCGCTCGGCGTCCTGATGGTCGGCCAGATGTACACCGTCCTGGCGCTGCTGAACCCCATGGCCGCCGCGCTCGGCTCCACACCCGGGCAGGCCACCTGGACGGCGACCGCGTTCGGCTTCTCCTACGCCGCCGGCTTCCTCCTCGCCGGCCCGCTCGTCGACCGCTACGGGCCACGCGCCGTGATCAGCACTGGACTGGTTGCCGCCGCAGCAGCCACCGCCGCGGTCGGCGCGGCCTCCGACCTTCCCACCGCCATCGCCCTGCGCAGCCTGCAGGGACTGACCGCCGCGACCTTCGCGCCCTCCGCCCTCTCCTACGTCGTGCACCACATCGCCCCGCGGCGCCGCGGCACCGCCCTCGCCTGCATCACCAGCGGCATGCTCGCGGCTGCCATCGTCATGCAGATCGGCGCCCAGACCGTCGCGGCTGGGCTCGGCTGGCGCGCGGTCTTCTGGCTCGGTGCCGCCCTGATGGCGCTGGGCCTGGCCCCGGTTCGCCGAGTGCTGCGACCCACCCCGCGCCACGGCACCGGCGGCGGCCTCCTGCAGGCATTCGCCGCCATGCCCCGGCTTCTGCGCCGGCCCCGGCTGGGCGCCCTCTACCTGTCCACCGTCGCCCTGATGTCCGCCTTCGTCGGCCTCTACACGGCGGTGGCCATCGCCGGACCGCCGAGTATCGCCGGTAACTCCGCTGCGGTCCTCGCCCTGCCCGCCCTGGTCGTCGTCCCCCTGCTCGCCCCCGTGCTCCAGCGGCTCCCCGCACCCCTGCGCGCGGTCCTCGGCTTCGCCCTGGCTGCCCTCGCCGTCGCTGCCGGCGCCTTCCTCGGCGGCCACACCGTTTCGCTGGCCGTCGCCCTGCTGCTGTTCGTGGCCGCCGTCGCCGCAGCGGCACCCGCCATCGTCGAGACCATCAACGCCAACGCCCCGCACGCAGGCGGCGCGGCGGTCGCCCTCTACGGATGCAGCATGTTCATCGGCGCCAGCCTGGGCCCGCAGCTCACCGACGCGCTCACCGGGTTCGGCTTCCGCGGCATCCTGCTCGTCGTCGCCGCGCTGCTCGCCCTGGGCGTCCTCCTGGCTCTTCCGGCCCTCGGCCACCAGCGGACCCCGTGACCTGGGCAATCCCCTTGATGACGGCGGCCGCGACGACGGCCCGTGCGGCGGGCGTGCTTCGGCAGTGGGCCGGAAGCGAAACCCGCATCCGATGCTGGGCGACTTCGGTCAGGATCCTGCCCTCTTTCATCAGCCACGGCCCGCCCACTGGCGACCTTCTCGGTCGCCGGCGCGGACAGCTCGTCTCGATGATGTTCGTGACCGCACCGGGACGGCTGATCATCACGGCGCGGGAGGCGTCGACCTCCTCGGTGTGCGCGCCGGCTCGCTCCGACATGAAGCGCTGGACGTCGGGAGCGATCGCGTGGTCCTGGCGGGTGACCAGG
>NZ_JBHTVQ010000108.1:0-13008 GCF_042792855.1 Streptomyces sp. NPDC056600 | reverse complement strand
GTTCCGCCGAGACCGACGCGTCTCGGCGGAACCGGCCCGCGGGGTCCGGCCGGCCGGGCGTCAGTCCGTGCTCCGCGCGTCCGTGCGCGGAAGGATCTCGCCCCGGAAGAACCCGGGCCGGCGCAGCCGCTGCGCGATCATCACGACGACGCCCAGCAGCAGCACGCTGACGCCGAGGATGAAGACCAGGCCGATGCCGCCGATCTGCGATCCGGAGCCGTACGACGGGTCCATCGAGTCGTAGCAGGTCTGGACGAAGAAGATCAGGAGCAGGATGCCACCGGTGCCGGGCAGCAGGCCCTTCATGAGGAAGGCCTTCGGACCGCGGCCGAGCTCCTTGCGGAAGTACCACACACAGGCCAGTGCGGTGATGCCGTAGTAGAAGCAGACCATCATCCCGAGCGCGGTGATGGTGTCCCACAGGACGTCCTCGGACAGCACCCGCATGACGGCGTAGAAGGCGGAGGCCACCAGCGCGGCCGCGACCGTGGCGTAGCCCGGGGACTGGAACCGCGGGGTGATGCGGGCGTAGGCAGGCGGCAGTGCGCCGTAGTGGCCCATGGCGAGCATGGTGCGTGCCGGGGACACGAACGTCGACTGGAGGGACGCGGTCGACGAGGAGAGCACCGCGAGGGACATCAGGATGGCGGTCGGTCCCATCACCGGGCCGGCGAGTGCCGCGAAGACGTTCTCCTGGATGTCGGCGTTGCCGAGTCCGTGCGCGCCGTCGCTGATGCCGGAGTAGCTGAGGACGCCGAGCGCCACCGCCATGTACAGGGCGACGATGACCAGGATGGTGGTCAGGGCGGCCCGCCCGGGCGTGGTGGCGGACCCCTTGGTCTCCTCGTTGAGGGTGAGGACGACGTCCCAGCCCCAGTAGATGAAGACCGAGAGGGAGATGCCTGCGGCGAAGGACGAGAAGGAGTCGACCGCGAAGGGGTTGAACCAGTCGGCCCGGATCGAGGAGGCGTCGAAGGCGGTGCCGTCGCTCACGTGGCCGAAGGCGGCGACGGAGAACCAGATGAGGACGCCGACCTGGAAGGTGACCAGGACGTACTGGACCGCCTTGGTGGTCTCGAGCCCGCGGTAGGAGATCCAGCAGGCCAGGGCCATGAAGACCAGGCAGGTGGCGACGTTGAGCGGGACGTTGCGGGTGAGGTCGGCCAGGCCGTCGTCGCCCGTCACCTGGGCGAGGAGCAGGTAGAAGAAGTCGACCGCGATGCCGGCCAGGTTGGAGAGCACCAGGATGGTCGCGGCCAGCAGGCCCCAGCTGCCCATCCAGCCCACCCACGGGCCGAAGGCGCGCGAGGCCCAGGTGAAGGTGGTGCCGGCGTCCGGCATGGCCCGGTTCAGCTCGCGGTAGCCGATGGCGACCAGGAGCATCGGGACGAAGCCGACGAGGAAGATCGCGGGGAGCTGCTCCCCGACAACGGCCGCCGTGGGGCCGAGCGCGCCCGAGAGCGTGTAGGCCGGGGCGATGCAGGAGACGCCGATGACGACCGCGCCCAGGAGCCCGACGCGGCCTTTCGCCAGCCCTTTGCCGCCGTCCGCGGCACCGTCGCCGCCGCCGTTGCCGCCGTCGTTGCCCCCGGAGGCGGTGGCGCCGGCTGCCTGAGTGGTCGTCGCTGTCATCGCGGTTCTCCGTCCGTGTGCGGCACGACCACCATGGGGATGGGCAGGTGCCGGAGGATCCTGGCGGCCGTGGTGCCGAGGAAGGTGCGCCGTCCCGGCGCGAGGCGTGAGGAGCCGATCAGCAGGACGCCGCGCGGGTCCCAGGCGATGGACTCGACGGCCTGCTTCATGGTCCGGCCCTGTCCGATCTCGACCCGGGCCCGGCCGTCGGTGAAGCCCTCCGCGGCGGCCGCGATCAGTTCGGTGGCGCGCCGGCGGGCGGGCTCCTCGGCGCCGTGCTGTTCGTCGAGCTCCAGCAGCGAGACGAGGTGCAGGTCGAGGCGGGCGCGCCGCGCGGCCTCGACCGCCTCACGCACCACCAGCTGGGCCCCTGGACGGGTGCCGACGGCGCAGTAGACGCGGTCGAGCAGCCTAGGCGACTCGTGACGGCGGGGCACCAGGGCGACGGGCACCGGCGAGGCGTGGAGCAGCTGGGTGGCCACCGGCCCGACCGTGAAGCCGGGGCCGCCGCCGGACGCCGTGCCGACCACCACCAGGCGGGCGTCGAGGTCCGCCGCGGCCTCCAGGATCCCCTGGGCGACGGACCGGTGCCGGCGGAGGTGGGTGTGGACCGGCACGCCGGAGGGGACCGACGCCCGCGCCTCGTCGAGCCACTGCCGGGCCTGGTGCTCGACCAGCGACTCGACGTCCGGGGCAGGCGGGTACGTCGCGCCGAAGGGGGCGTCGGCGCGGACCACGAGCACGATGTCGAGGACCGCGCCCAGCGACCGGGCGAGGTCCGCCGCGGTCCGCAGGGCGATCGCGCTCCGCTCGTCACCGCCGTAGGCGACGACGTAGTGCGGGGCGCTCACGCGGACTCTCCTCGGGACGTGTCCGCGAGCCGGGACGTGTCCGCGAGTTCGTCCAGCAGTTCCTCGGCGGTGAGCCGGCCGATGCGCAGGGCTCCCTCGACGTGCAGGTAGCCCTCGGCGGCCAGGTCGGAGCTGGCCCAGTGGATCGGGCCCACGGGGGTGCGCTGGTCGGCGCCGTACCGGCTGAGGCCGCCGAGGTCGAAGGTCGCGCCGTAGGCGCCGCGGGTCCACTCCTCGCTGCCCCAGTCGGACTCGTGGTAGACGACCGGCTCGAGGGCCCGCTCACCGAGGTAGACGGCGACCGACTCGAGGATGCGGCGACGGCGTTCGGCGGCCGGCAGCGCGAAGACCTCGTCGGCCCTCTCGTCGGAGACGAAGCCGACCAGGGTGCCGCGGGTGTCGCCGTGGTTGGTGTTGTCGTACACCTCCTGGACGAGCTCGCCGGCGCCGAAGCCGGTCCCGGACAGGCCGTCCGCACGCCAGAAGGGCGTCTCGTAGACCGCGTGCACCTTGATCACCAGGCCGAGCGAGAGGTGCTGGTGGAGCTGGTGCTGACGACGGGGCAGCGGCGGGTCGAAGGAGACCCGGCTGTAGAGGTTCGGCGGCACCGCCATGACCACCTTCCGGGCGCGGACGGTGACGCGGTCGGAGACGACGGTCACTCCCGCCTCTTCCCGGCGCACGGTCCGGACCGGGGTGGAGAGGTGGACGTCGTCACCGAGGGCCGCGGCCATGGCCTCGCTGACCGACTGCATGCCGCCGACCACGCGCCGGTCGAGGATGAAGTCCTCGTCGACGAGGTGGGAGAAGGAGCCGGCGGACGCCGCCATCAGGATCGCCTGGAGCGCGGAGAAGGAGTGCGCGGGCTTGGTGAGCATCCCGCCGGCGATGAAGAGCCCGATGTTCCGGCAGGCCTCCTCGTCGTCCGACTGTCCGCGGAGCCAGTGGTGGAAGGAGATCGTGTCGAGCTCGCGGGCCCGGGGGTGCGCCCACGGCTCGCTCGCGCCGATCTCGGCGGTGAGGGCGTCGAGGATCTCGATCAGCCGCTCCATCTCGGCGGCGGTCTTCTCGCCGACCGGGAAGCGGTCGCCGGTGTAGCGGGTGCGGGTGCCGTCCGGGGCGACGTAGACGGAGTCGCCTTCCCGGTGACGGGCGTAGGTCTCCAGGCCGAGCTCGTCGAGCAGGGCGAGCAGCTCGGTCTGGTCGGGCGAGACCCACTGGCCGCCGATCTCCAGCCAGGCGCCGTCCACGGTGTCGCTCCAGGTGCGCCCGCCGACTCGGTCGCGGGCTTCCAGAACGGCGACGCGGACGCCGGCCTCGCTGAGGCGGCGGGCGGTCGACAGGCCGGCCGGGCCTGCGCCGACGACCACGACGTCACGGTCGAGGGTGAGGGGAGTGGTCTGGGGGCTGTGCATGGTGCTTGGTGCTTCTTCCCGAAGGCAATATGAATGTCGCTCATTTAGCCCGGGCGGGAAGTGCCCCGTCAATAGGTCCCGGGTAAGAAGTTCATCTGCCGGACAGCCCCTGGGGGAGCGTTCAAGCGGCGTCGTGAGAGGGTGACGCGGTGACATCCTCCGACCAGCCGCGACGCCGCGGGCGCCCCACCGCGCCCCTGCTGTCGCAGGAGAAGATCACCGGGGCGGCGGTGGAGCTGATCGAGCTCCGTGGGTACACGGCGCTCACCATGGCGGCGCTGGCCCGGCAGTTGGGGGTCGCGCCCTCGGCGCTGTACAACCACGTGAGCAACAAGCGTCAGCTCCTGTTGTGGATCCAGGACCACGTCAACCGGGAGATCGACTGCTCGGACTTCGAGGCGCGCCCCTGGGACGCCGCGCTCGAGGCGTGGGCGCACTCGTACCGCGACGCGTACGCGCGGCACGCGATGCTCGTCCCCGTCATCGCGGTGACGCCCATCGCCGGATCCCCGCACACGGTCGCGATGTACGAGCAGGTCGCCGCCGGTCTGCGCGCCGGGGGGTGGCCGGACGAGCAGGTCATGGACGTCGTGGTGGCCGTGGAGTCCTTCGTCCTCGGGTCGGCCCTGGACGCGGCGGCGCCCGACGACATCTTCGACGTCCCGGCCGGCCAGGCCCCCGTGCTGGCGCGGGTGGTGGGCGCGCGGGTGGGACGCGACGCGGCCAGGGCCGCCTTCGACCTGGGGCTGGCCACGGTGCTGGCCGGTCTCCGCGACCGGCTGCGGGTCCTCACGGGGTGATCCCGCAGCATTCCCGCGCCTCCTGACCGGGCGTCGGCAGTCCCGTCCGCGCGCGGTTGGCCGGAACGCGCCGCCTTCGGCGGGTCAGGACGGGCACCCGTACCCGGGGCCGCCGCACGTGCCAGCCGCGGAGTGCGGACCGGGCGACGGAGGGAGAGCGGATGTCGGTCGACCTCGCCGGTTTCCTGGGGGTGGTGCTGGTGGCCTACCTGGTGCCCGGTCCGGACTTCCTCGTGGTGGTGCAGGCCGCCGCCGCCCACCCGGCCAAGGGGCGGGCGGCGGCCCTGGGCGCCCAGACCGGATTGTGCGTGCACATGCTCGCCGCCGCGGTCGGGCTGTCGCTGATCGCGGCCCGCAGCCCGGTGGTCTTCGAGGCGGTCAAGCTGCTGGGCGCGGCGTACCTCGTGCACCTCGGCGTCCGGGCGGTGCTGGCGGCCCGGCGCGCCGCGGGGGCACGGGCCGCCCGGCGGGATCCGGCCACTCCCCCGGCCGGCCCCGGGTGTGGCTCCGGCGATGCGGAGGTCGAGGCCGAGGCCGGCGCGAAGGCCGATGGCCTCGGCGCGGGGCGGCGTGGCCGGTGGCGCTCCGGTTTCACGCGGGGTCTGCTGACCAACGTGCTCAACCCGAAGGCGGCGTTGTTCTTCCTGAGTGTGCTGCCGCAGTTCGTGCACGGCGAGGCGTCCCCGGCACGGCAGATCTTCCTGCTGGGCGCCCTGGACGTGCTGATCGGCGTCGCCTACTGGTTCGCCCTGGTCGCGGTCGCGGCGCGGCTCCGTGCCTTCCTCGCCCGCCCGGCCGTGCGCCGCCGCTGGGAGCTGGCGACCGGCTGGCTGTTCGTCGCGATCGGTGTGGGCATCGCTGTCTCCGCCTGAACCCGCGGGGCCCCCGGCCCACGAAGCGGGCCGGGGGCCTCGCGAGCGGTGCGGCTGCTCGCCGGGGCTGCGGACGGTCTACTTCAGGTAGGGCCCAGGGGTTCCGATCCTGCCGGGTCCGTCGAGCACGTACACCCGCAGGTTGCCCTTGCCCGGGGCGCCGACGGAGAGCTTCCCGTCGGTGACGACCCGGGTGTCGCCGGTGACGGCGTCCCGGTACGTGCCGTTGGGGATGCCGCTGAAGGAGGCGGCGTGGGTGACGGTGACCAGGGCGAAGCTGTCGGTCCCGCCGGCGGTCCAGCGGCGCTTGTAGGCGATGTCGCCGCTGATGCCCTCGGTGGAGTACTGGCCCGTCTGGAGGGCGGGGATCGCCCGCCGGATCTCGTTGAGGCGTTGCAGGTGCTTGACCAGCGGCTGTTCCAGCGTGGTGGCGACCGCGCCGGAGGCGGAGTCGATCTTGCCGAACTGCGAGGCCTTCACCTCGCCCTGGAGGTGGTCGCCGTAGTAGGCGCGCCCCGTGGTCGCCAGCGGGCAGGTGGGCCCGCAGTCGATCTTCTTGCCCTTCTGGAACTCGATCTCCGATCCGTAGGAGAGGGTCGGGATGCCGCGGAAGGTCCACATCAGGGACATGTTCTCGGCCCAGGCGTCGGTGCCGCCCGTGTAGCGCTCGCCGCTCTTGTTCGGGCCGTAGTCGTGGCTGTCGACGTAGACGACGTTGAAGGTGGCGTCGTTGACCGAGTCGTCGGAGTCCTTGCCGTTGTGGAAGGCGTTGGACGCGTCGCCGAAGTTCATGTGCATGCGCATGTCGATGATGTTCATGCCGGAGAACCGGCTGTGGTCGGGCGCGTGGTAGTCGTTGCCCGCGAGGAAGGCGTTGGTGGACGTCGGCTGGGCGGCCACGCCGGCGGTGTTCTCGTACTCGTACATCTCGAGCGCGGCCTTGGCGTCGTCCGCGTCGTACTCCATGCGCTCCTTCCAGGTGAAGAACTGTGCGGAGTGGTTGACCGAGCCACGGTTCCACTTGTCGTTCACGAAGGCGCCGACCTCGCCGAAGACGAAGAAGTTCTTCGCCGCCTCGGCGCCGTGCCGCTGGGTGACGCGTTCCTGGATCGCGGGGAGGAAGCGCCGGTTCCAGGTGGTGCGCGGGACGTGCACGGCGGTGTCGACACGGAACCCGTCGACGCCCATGTCGATGTACTTGTCGTAGGCGCCGATCAGGTAGTTCTGCACCGCGGGATTCTCGGTGTTGAAGTCCGCCAGGTCCTCGTGCAGCCAGCAGGAGCGGGAGTCCTCGCCCTCCCAGTTGCCCAGCCAGCAGTTGTGGTAGAGGTCCTTCGGCCATGTGCCCGACGTGGGGCTGGGCCACTGGCAGTTGTAGATGCGGTAGCCCTCGGGCGAGGTGGACGAGGTGGCCTTGCCCCAGTTGAGGCAGGTGTTGCCGGTGGGCTGCTCGGTGGACCACAGGTCGCCGTTCCAGTAGGACTTGCCCGACTTGGGCTCGACCGTCAGACCGTCGTACTCGAAGGAGGCGTTGGGCTCGTCGTAGTACCAGCTCCACTGGGCGTCACGCACCCCGTAGTGCTTCGGTGTGAACAGCCCCTTGGCGCCCCAGCGGGAGGAGTGGTTGTAGACCACGTCCTGGTAGATCTTCATGCCCTTGGCGTGGGCGGCGTTGATGAGGTCCTGGTAGGACGCGCCCGCGGACTCCAGGCGGCGGTCGACCCGGTAGAAGTCGTAGCCGTGGTACCCGTGGTAGTCGTAGTCGGACCGGTTGAGGACCACCGGGGTGATCCAGACCGCCGACATGCCGAGGCCCTTGATGTAGTCGAGTTTCTCGATCAGGCCCTTGAAGTCGCCGCGGAACATGGGGTCGTTGGCGGCGGCGTTGCCGGAACGCTCGTGCTGGCTGCCGCCGCGGTTGTTGGAGCTGTCGCCGTCGTTGAAGCGGGCGGTGAGGACGAAGTAGATCGGGTCCTTGCGCGGGTCGGTGCCCAGCGGCTTGCCCGGTGCGGCGGCGGGGGGCCTGTCGCCGGTGGCGGCGGTGGCCGCGGCCGAGGCGGCGGAGAGGTTGCCGGCCGCGTCGGCGGCGCGGACGGTGAAGGTGTAGGCGGTCCTCTCCTCCAGGTCGGCCACCGACAACACGGTCGAACTCACGTCGGTGACCACCGTGCCCTTGCTGCCCCCCGTGCGGGTGACCTGGTACCGGGTGACCTGCCGGTCGTCGGTGGAGGGCTCCCATGTCAGCACGACGGACACGCCGTCGGCCTTGGCCGTCACCTTCGTGGGGACGGTCGGCGCCCTGGTGTCCGGCGCCTCGGCCGCGCAGGGGTCGGCGGCGTCCTTCACCACGACCCGGTCCTTCACGGTGCTCACGCCGCTGGGGAGCGTGTAGTCGCTGCCGTTGTTGTTGTCCCAGACGCCGTTGCCGTTGTTGAACACGGCCTGCATCGACGTGCCCGTGCCGAGGTCGACGGTCCTGCGCACCCAGCCCGTGCAGGCGGCCTCCATGCCGATGCCGGGCACCGCGGTCCAGGCACCCCCGGCGGGCTTGTAGTGGAGGTTGGTGGTGGTCCAGCCGACGCCGGCGGTCGAGTAGTACACCGTGGCGCTGTTGCCCTGACCCGGGCTCGGGCTCGGGCTGGGGCCGGGATCCGTGCCGTCCGCGCACGGGTCGCTGTGGGCCACCACCCCGTCCCTGACGGTGATGCTGCCGGTGCCCAGGGAGTAGTTCTTGCCGGCGTTGTTGTCCCAGGTGCCGCTGCCGTTGGTGAACGTGGCCTGCAGCCCGGCGGCCGCGCCGAGCGTCACGGTCTTCTTGACCCAGTCCGTGCAGGCGGCCTCCATCGCCACTCCGGGGACGGTGGTCCAGGAGCCGCCGTCGGGGGCGTAGTGCAGGTTGTACGCCGCCCAGTTCTTCGCCTTCGTGTAGTAGAAGACGGTCGCCGTGTTCTCGCCCGCGGCAGCCGTCGTCTCCGTCCTCGGGAAGGACGTGGCCGGCATGGCCATGAGCAGGCTGAAGGCGGCGGCCGCGGCGGTGAGGGCCGCCGCGCCAGGTCTCGGCAGCCGGCCGGGGAATATGCGTTCCGTCATGCGTGATCTCCAGGGGAACTGGGCGGCCGGGGAGCGCCGCCGTCAGGCACGAGGGCACGCCCGACCACCTCGGGGGGAGGAAGATCGGTTGAAAGTTCTGCCGGAATCTTGCTGCAAGGTTTTGCGAACGGATGGTGACAGACACTTGTCGAGCCCGTAAAGGGGTACGGCGCGCACTGGTGCACGCGCGGTCGGGGCACGCCAACTACGCGCCTCAACAGTGGAATTGATTCGGGCGCGCCCGGGCTGGAGGGAAAGGCGGTTCCGTCCCGCCGCACCCGAAACTTTCGCGGCCCGGCGGTCCGCCGACGGGAGATCTTGCCGACGTGGTCCGGCGGCCCACGTCGCACCCGCATTACCTCTGCGGTAATCGACGGTCCGCCGGCCCTGCGCGAGGGTGTGAACCGCGACGGCGCAGAACCGCTGACGCATCACCGCTGCCGACGACCTCCGAGGAGATCACCTGCCATGACCTCGACCCACGCATCGACCGCCGTCCGCCCCCAGGAGGCCGCACGGATGTGGCTGTCCCGCTTCCTCGCCCTCGACGCCGCCGTCACCGGCGCCAACGGCATCGCCTACCTGGTGGCCTCCGAGCCCGTCGGGGAGATGCTGGGGGTGGGCAGCGACCTGCTGTTCGGCCTGGGCGCCTTCCTCGTCGTCTTCGCCGTCGCTGTGGCCGTGGTGTCCACCCGGCCCTCGCCGCCCGTGGCCGCGGTGACGGCGGTGATCGAGGCGAATCTGGTGTGGACGGTGCTCAGCTTCCTGGCGCTCCTGCTGTGGCTGGACGCCCCCACCACGCTCGGCGGGGTCTGGATCCCGATGCAGGCGATGACGGTCGGAGGCTTCGCCACCCTGCAGTTCGTCGCGCTGCGCCGGTCCCGGGGCTGACCGCGGCGGCCGGCGCGGCCCGTCAGCAGCCTCGCCGCCCACCTCCCCCCTGGGGAACCTTCAGGCCTCTCCGGGGTGTGACGGTCGGGCGGCGGCGTCGTCCGCGATCGCCCGCAACGCTTGCGCCGTCTCCGGGTCGGCGGGGAGCAGGGTCTCCACCGCCAGCTCGGAGACGGTCACGTCCATGGGGGTGTTGAACGTGGTGAGCGTGGAGATGAACGACAGCAGCCGCCCGTCCAGTTCGACGCGCAGGGGAAGCGCGTAGGCGTAGGCGTCCCCGGCGGGCTGCCGGCCGTCCGGCTCGCCGCCCGGCACGGGGTAGGCGGAGACCTCCTCGTGCAGCTCGCGGAGCGAGGCCGAGGGCCGCAGCGCGAGCTGGCGCTCCAGCCGCTCCAGCAGGTGCGCCCGCCATTCCCGCAGGTTGTGGATCCTGGGGGCGAGTCCTTCGGGGTGCAGGCTGAGGCGGAGCGCGTTCATCGGCGGCCTCAGCAGGTGGTCCGGCACGCCGCGCAGCAACAGGGCTGTGCCGCTGTTGGCGGCCACCACGTCGTAGGAACCGTCCACGACCAGTGCCGGGTTGGGTTCGTAGGCGGCCAACAGGCTGTCCAGCTGGGAGCGCAGGGCCGCCATGGCCGGGTCGTGCAGCGGCCTCTCGGTGTAGACGGGGGCGTAACCGGCGGCGATGAGCAGCGCGTTGCGCTCCCGTACCGGGACCTCCAGATGCTCGGCGAGCCGCAGCACCATCGCCTGACTCGGCCTGGCACGACCGGTCTCGATGAAGCTGATGTGCCGCGCCGAACTCTCCGCCCGCAGGGCGAGCTCGAGCTGGCTGATGCGGCGCCTCCCGCGCCAGCCCCGTAACAGGGAACCGACCGTGCCGTCTCGAGTGGACCGGGTGGACCCGGGGGTGGCAGTCGTCATGGCTCCGACCGTAGCGGACCGGGCCCCGGACGATCACCGCGGTGACCTGGTGCGGTCCCCGCGCCCGCACCGCGCGGCCCTCCGGACGGCAACGGCCCCCGACGCCCGGGGAGTTCGCACCGCGCAGGGATCCGCCCCGCTCCCCCGCCGGCTACGGGCCGGCGGTGGAGGAGGCCTCGGGCCGCGGAGCCGTCCGTCGGCGCCAGTGCGGGTCGAGCGGTGCGGAGACGTCGCGCCACCACGGCTCGGCGGGCAGTTCGCCGCCCGGCGTGAAGGGCTCGCCGGGGCGCGGGAACGCCACCGGCTGACCCGCCTGGGCGGCCACGTCGTGGAGCCACTCGGCCGGCTCCGCCCACGGGTGCAGGGCCAGGTTGAAGGTGCCCCAGTGGATGGGCAGCAGCACGCCGCCGGGGCTGCCGCCCTGGAGGTCGAGGTGGGCGCGCAGGCCTTCCTCGGGCGTCATGTGGATGTCCGGCCAGTGCTCGGAGTAGGCGCCGAGCTGGATCATCGTGACGTCGAACGGTCCGAAGCCCGCGCCGATGTCGCGGAAGCCCTCGAAGTAGCCGGTGTCGCCGCTGTGGTACACGCGGTGCCGGTCGCCCGCCACGGACCAGGAGGCCCACAGCGTGTGCTGGGTGTTGCGCAGGCCGCGGCCGCAGAAGTGGCGGGCGGGGGTGGCCGTGAGGGTGAGGGAGCCGACGCGGGTGGACTCGTGCCAGTCGAGTTCGCGCAGGCGGTCGGCGGGGACGCCCCAGTGCTCCAGGTGGGCGCCGACGCCGAGCGGCACGGCGAACAGGGTGTCGGTGCCGGCCAGCGCCTTGATGGTGGGCATGTCCAGGTGGTCGTAGTGGTCGTGCGAGATCACGACCACGTCCACCGGCCCGAGCGCGGCGAGCTCGGCCGGGACGGGGTGCAGCCGGCGGGGGCCCGCGAAGCCGACCGGGGAGCAGCGCTCGCCCCATACGGGGTCGAACAGCACCCGGTGGCCGTCGATCTCGGTCAGCACGGTGGAGTGGCCGAGCCAGGTGACGCGTAGACCGTCGGCGGGCGGGGAGGACAGCTCGGCGAGGGTGCCGGGGTGCAGGGGTATCGGCCGCGCGGGTGCGCGCAGCGCGCGGGCCTCGCGATCGAGGAACCCCTTGGCGAGCTCGCGGCGCGCGGCGGGAGCGGGGGTCGTGCGGGCGGGGCCGTCCGGGTTGCGGAAGACACCGTCGGCGAAGTGGGGCGAGGCATGGATGCGGGCCAGCCGCTCGCCCCGGGGCTCGGCCCCGAAGGACTCCGGCCGCAGGCCGCGCAGCAGGGACGCCCCCGCCGCGGAGACGGAACGGGCAAGGGAACCGGTGTCGCTCACAGGTGGCCTCCAGCCGCGGCGCCGGACCGGTGGTCCGGGCCGGCGTCGTCGAATTACGTGTGTCCGCGCGGACCCTCTCCGGCAACGTCCGCGCGGGCGTCCCTGTTCCCCAGGACGCCGGGACGTGACCTCACGTTGCCCGCGGACCGCGGATCGCGGACCGCGGACACCGACGCCGCGCCGCGCCGGGCCCCGCCCGGCGGGCGGCTTCACGCCCACGCCCCGGCGGTCCTCGCGTCAGACGGCCCTGGCGAGCCAGGACTTGAGGTCGTCCAGCGCCAGCTGTCCCTTGGCGACGATCGTGTCGCCCGAGGACTCGCCGCGCAGGCGTCGCCCGATCCACGGCACCAGGTGCTCCCTCGCCCAGTGGACGTCGTCGAGGCGTACCTCGAGCATGCCGCGCTGGGGGCGCGGGGGCCAGGGCTGCTCCGGGTCGGCCGGGACCTCGAGGCCGAGGACCTGGCCGGCCCGCAGCGCCACCCGGGTGTGCCCCTCGGCGGAGAGGTGCAGGCGGTCGCTGTCCCAGGCGCGGCGGTCCTGGACGCTGCGCAGGGACCACAGGTCCAGCACCGGGCAGCCGTACCGGTCGGCGATGGCGCGGACGTGCCCGTTGTACGTGGCGATCTTCCCGCGCAGGTGCTTGAGGACGGGGACGCCGCGGGTGTCGAAGCCGGTCGCGACGAGGACGGTCCCGGCCGCGGAGGCGAGCTCCGCGACGGCCTTCTCGAAGCGCTCGGCGACGTCGTCGGGGTCGGTGCCGGGCCGCAGGATGTCGTTGCCGCCGGCGCAGATGGACACCAGGTCGGGGGCGAGGCCGCGGACCTGGGGGACCTGGTCGGCCGCGACCTGGTCGAGGAGCTTCCCGCGCACGGCGAGGTTGGCGTAGCGGAAGTCTCCCTCCGGCCTGCGGTCGGCGAGGAGGACCGCGAGGCGGTCGGCCCAGCCGACGAACGTCCCGTCGGGCCCGGGGTCCCCGACGCCCTCGGTGAAGCTGTCCCCGACGGCCACGTAGGACCCGACCGACCCGATCACTGTTCTTCTGTCATTCTTCGAATCGTCTGCCACATCGAGGCATCCTCCTCCTTCGGCTGTGAGCTACGCGACCGTAGGGAGGGGTTGACGCCGGGTGAGAAACACCACGCGTGAGGGCCGGAACACACCGAGGGCCGCACCCCCGGCAGGGGG
>NZ_JBHTVQ010000107.1:0-13066 GCF_042792855.1 Streptomyces sp. NPDC056600 | reverse complement strand
GCCCCCGGGGGCGGTGCGGGCGGACCCGTCGGTGCGGCGGTGCCGCGGTCAGCTGGGGTCGGTGTCGATGACGGCGACCCGCTGGGTGGTGCTCTTCAGGGCCGGGCGCAGCGCGCCGATGACGTCCTCGACGGTCACCGGCGTCTTCTTGCCGGTGCCGCGGGTGATCAGCACGCCGTCGAAGGTCTCGCCGTAGAGCTTCTCCAGCTCGGCCTTGTCGTAGCTCTCGATCAGACGGCCGTCGACGGCCTGCACGCGCAGGAAGCGCCAGAGCGAGTTCTGCGGGCTGAAGGAGATGGTGTGCGCGGCGTCGGTCTGCACGGTCACCAGACCGGACATGGCGGGCTTGGCGAACTCCTTCATCATCCGGTCCACCTCGGCGTCCGGGACGCTGGGCTCGCGGGTGGCGACCGGCAGTTCCACGGCCCCGGCGTCGCCGGTGGCGACCTGCCGGCGGTATGCCTCCTTGACGGCGGGGACGGCCTGTTCGACGTCGAGCCCCTTGCCGGGCTTGCCGTGGACCGCGACGGCCTTGCCCGCCTTGAACTCGATGCCGCCCTCGGTGACCGAGCCGGCGCCGCCGGCGGCCTCCTGGAGCGCGGCGCGCAGCTTCTCGGAGTCGACCGGCATGTTGGGCTCGATCTCGCGCTGCTGGCCGAAGAGCGAGCCGATCACCGAGACCGGGTTGTAGTCGCTCTTCGCGGCGGCGCCCACGGTGGCCCGGGTGTCGAGGTCCAGGCCGGCCTGGTCGGGCTCGAGGCTGACGGTGTCGCCCTCGACGGTGAGCTGCAGCGGCTTGTCCGCGCGGTCGCCCAGGGCCTGGTCCAGCTTGTGCGCGGCCTCGTCGCGGGTGCCGCCGCCTATTTCCACGCCGAGCACGGTGGTGCCCTTGGGCACGTCGGAGTGGTTCAGCAGCAGTCCGGCGCCGTACGCCACGGCGCACAGGGCCACCAGGCCGCCGCCGAGCAGGACCAGCTTGTTGCGTCCCTTCTTCCGCACGGGCTGCGCCGCCGCGGCGGGCGCGGGCGCCGGGTTGGGGGCCACGGGACCGCCGGGCCTGCCGGGCGGCGGCGTGGCGGGGCCGCCGTGGACGCCGGCGGCCGGACCGCCCGGCCCGGCCGGACCGGAGCCCGCGGGCACCCGGGGAAGGCCGCTGGTGAGGGTGTCGCCGGAGATGGTGTCCCGGCGGGGGGCGCCCGGAGCGCCGGTGCCGCCGCTGCCGCCGGGGAAGGGGCGCTGCGGGGTGAGGACCGTGGTGTCGTCGCTCAGGCCGCCGCCGAGGTTGGGGGTGAGCGGGCCACTGCCGGTGACGGGGCCGCCGGTGGGACCGGTGGGTGCCTTCGGCCCTGCTCCCGGGCCGGCCTGCCCGCCGCGCGGAGCCTGCCCGCCGCCCGGCGTCTGGCCGCCGCCCGGGGCCTGACCGGCACGGGGGGTCTGACCACCCTGCGTCTGGCCGCCCTGCGCTTGGCCGCCCTGCGTCTGGCCGCCGCGGGGGCCCAGCGGGCCGGCGTTGAGCGCCTCGGTGACGTCGACCGAGCCGGTGCCGCCGCCGTGGCCGGGGGCCACCGGTCCGCCGGTCGCGCCGGGGAGGCCCGCACCGTTGGTGCCGCCCTGGCCGCCGGGGCGCGGGGCGCCGGGGGCGTTGGACGCGCCGGAGGGACGCGGGGCGCCGGGCGGGCGCTGCCCCACGGGCGCGCCGCCGCCGGGGCGGGGCGCGGTGGGGCGCTGCGGCAGGGCCGGGGCGTCCGCGGCGGGCGTGCGGCTCCGGCCGCCGGCCGCCGGTGCACCGCCCTGACCGGGTGCGCCGCCCTGACCGGGGGCTCCGCCCTGACGCGGTGTGCCGCCCTGGGAGGGCGTGGACGGGCCCGGCAACGCGGGCCGGCCCGGAGCGGCCTCGGGCGCGCCCTGCGGCGGGGCCGCGGGGGCCTTGCGCGGCGCGAACCAGTCGCTGGTCTTCTCCTTCGCCGGGGCGGGGGGAGAGGACGGGGAGGACGGCGTGCCGCCGGGCGTGGCGGACGGGGCGTCGGCCCGCCCGGAGGGCGCGGCGGGGCCGCCCGCCTCGGGCTGATCGCCCGGGGCGGAGGAACCGTCGCCGACCGGCTGGCGTACCACCACGGGCGGGATCGGCCGGGACCCGGGGATGTTGATCTTCACCCGGGTCGTCAGTGTGGTCTCGGTCTTACGCTCCTCGGGGCGCGACGGCTCGGAGGGGTGCGAGGATCCGCCGGGCCCGTTGGGCGTGGGGGACGGACTGTCAGTTTCACGACTCAAGGCAGGTTCTCCCGGTTGGCTCCGCCGCCCGTCACGACCTCATAGCGGGCTTCTCGGCGGCGCGCTCCACGATACTGGCCGCTTCCCGCGGGTAACCCACGGCCGAGGGCTTTCCCGCCCCGGGGGGCGCCAGGACGGCGGGACGAAGCGGGACGTCTCTCACAAACAGGGCGGCGCGCTCAGCGGTTGCGGCCGCCCCCGAGGGTGGCGCAGATCATAGCGACCACCATTCCGCCGAGGAGGAACAGGTAGGGCCGCAGGCTCGCGGCGAACACGAAGTCGCCCTCGGGCCGGCTGGTGGTGAGCAGCACGACCGCGGCCAGCCACCCGACGACCGGCACCGCGGCGCCGGCCCGCGTACCCGTCAGACGGGCGCCGCCGAGGAAGGTTCCGGCGGCCCCGGCGAGCGCCAGCAGCAGCCCGGCGGGGAAGAAGGCGCCCTGCACCAGGGCGCCGGCCACCCCGACCACGGCGCCCAGCAGGAGCAGCCCGGCGTACGCGGCGGTCCGGCCGGCCGAGGGCATGCGCAGCGGCTGGGCCAGCAGGCTTCCGGCGGGCCGCTGCCCCGGGCCAGCGGGCCGCTGCCCCGGGCCCTGGGGGTTCGCACTCATGCGGCGCCTTCCTGGTGCGCGTCGGACACCGGGACGACCCCGGCGAACAGGTCGGTCTCGACGCCCGGTCCGCCCGGCCGCCCCTTCACCAACTGGTAGTGCTCCACCGCGAACAGCGGCTGGGCCAGGTCGTTGGAGAGCGCGAACCAGGGGCCGTGGACGGCGATCTGGGTGGCGTGGGCGGTCATCGCGGCGGCCTTGGCGGCGGCGTGCGCGGTGCCCTCGGCGTCGAGCCGGGCGGTGACCAGCGACGGGTCGTCGACGATGCCGGGCAGGTCGTCCACGGCGGCGGCCGCCGGGAACGGGAGGCCGGGCAGCGCCTCGTGCAGGCGGACGAACGCCTCCTCGGCGACCGCGCGGGGCATCCGGGTCCAGTAGACCTTCGGGACGTCCCAGGCCTCGCCGAGGTCGGGGCGCAGCCCCGGGTCGGCGGCCAGTTCGGCCGCGCGCATGGCGACGCGGTGGGCCTGGACGTGATCGGGGTGGCCGTAGCCGCCGTTCGGGTCGTAGGTGACCAGGACCTGGGCGCGGATCTCGCGGATCACGGCGACCAGGTGCTCGGCGGCCTCGTCGACGGGGGCTCCCCAGAAGGCGCCCGGGGCGTCGTTGTCGGGCAGGCCCATCATCCCGGAGTCGCCGTAGCGGCCCGCCCCGCCGAGCAGCCGGACGTCGTGGACGCCCAGCTCCCGCATGGCGGCGGCCAACTCCTGACGGCGGTGCGCGCCCAGCGCGGCGCCGGACAGGTGCGCCAGCTCGGGAGGGATCACCTCGCCGAGCTCGCCCAGTGTGCAGGTGACCAGGGTGACCCCGGCGCCCTCGGCCGCGTAGCGGGCCATGGTGGCGCCGTTGTTGATCGACTCGTCGTCCGGGTGCGCGTGCACCAGCAGCAGGCGGCGAGCGGGCGTTTCCGTCATGGGGCCAGCTTAGGCGGGAGCCCAAGGCCCGGCGGAACGCCCCGGCGCACTGCCTGGTGTACGCCGCCGTCCCGGGGGTATGCGGGACGGTGGAGGACGCCGGGTCAGAACTTGAAGCTGCCGATCATGCCGGCGATGTTGTTCGTCAGCTCGCTGATCGTGGGGGCCACCGACGAGGCGGCGAGGTAGAACCCGAGCAGCATGCAGACGATCGCATGCCCCGCCTTCAGCCCCGACTTCTTGATCAGCAGGAAGACGACGATCGCCAGCAGCACCACCACCGAGATCGAGAGTGCCACGGCGGTTCACCTCCAAAGCTCCCTAGGACACTGGCAGTCGGACCGAAGGGGCGACAAATCCTTCGCGCAGCCAGCAGGTTGATACCCACCGGACGGCAGTGATCATAACTATCCGGGGCAACGCATGAGTCGGCGCACAGCCGCACAAGGGGGGCGCATGGCCAATATGGTCGGGTCATGCAGACGGACACCGAATCCTTCCCCCGGCGGTATGCCCGCACCCAGCGATTCACCCTCGGAGCGCCCCGCGCGTTCACCGTCGCACCCGACGGCTCACGGGTCGTCTTCCTCCGCTCGCGTTCCGGCACGGACCGGGCGGGCGCCCTGTGGGCGCTGGATCTGCGGCCCGGTCAGGACCCCTCGGAGCGGCTCGTGGCGGACCCGGTCGCGCTGCTCGGCGGCGGCGAGGAGGACCTGTCCCCGCAGGAGCGGGCCCGGCGCGAGCGGAGCCGCGAGGGCGGCGCCGGCATCGTCTCCCACGCCACCGACGCCGCCGCTGGTTTGGCATGTTTTGCCTTGTCAGGGCGGCTTTTCTGCGCTTCGACGACGGACGGGGCGGTGCGTGA
Organism: Streptomyces sp. NPDC056600; assembly: GCF_042792855.1. NCBI lineage: Bacteria > Bacillati > Actinomycetota > Actinomycetes > Kitasatosporales > Streptomycetaceae > Streptomyces > Streptomyces sp. NPDC056600. The sequence goes on along the minus strand of NZ_JBHTVQ010000107.1, from coordinate 8,405 downwards.
ACTGAGCGTCCCCGGGCCGGTGACCGACCCCCGTCCCTCCCCCGACGGACGCCTCGTCGCCTACGCCGCGGGCGGCGCGCTCCGGGTCGTGGGAGCGGACGGCGAGGGGGACAGGGCGCTGGCGGAACCGGAGTCCGGGACGGTCGCGTACGGGCTCGCCGAGTTCGTCGCGGCGGAGGAGATGGGGCGCGACCGGGGCTTCTGGTGGGCCCCCGGGTCGGACCGGCTGCTGGTCGCCCGGTACGACGACGCGCCGGTCCGGCGGTGGTGGATCGCCGATCCCGCGAACCCCGGCAGCGAACCGCGGGCGCACGCGTACCCCGCGGCCGGAACCCCCAACGCGGACGTACAGTTGTTCGCCCTGGGCCTCGACGGCGGCCGCACGGAGGTCCTCTGGGACCGCGAGGCGTTCCCGTACCTGGCACGAGTGCACTGGTCAGCGGCCGGTTCGCCGCTGATCCTGGTGCAGAGCCGGGACCAGCGCACGCAGCTCACCCTCGCCGTCGACCCGGACACCGGGGCCACCCGCACGGTGCTGCGGGAGAAAGATCCAACATGGCTTGAATTGTTCGCTGCCACGCCCTGCTGGAGCCCGGGCGGGGAGCTGGTGCGGATCACCGACGAGAGCGGGGCGCGGGCCTTGGCGGTGGGCGGGCGCACCCTCACCGACGCGGGGCTGCACCTGCGGGCGGTGCTGGACGTCGGTGAGGACGACGTCCTGGTGTCCGCCTCCGCGGGCGAGGGGGCGCCGGAAGCGGAACTCGGTGAGGTGCACGTCCACCGGGTCACCGCGGACGGGGTGGAGCGGGTGTCGCAGGAGCCCGGCGTCCACACGGCGGTGCGTGCGGGCGGGGTGACGGTGCTGGTGTCCTCGGTGCTCGACCGGCCCGGGGCGGTGGTGCGGGTGCTGCGGGACGGCGAGGAGGTCGCGCGGATCGCCTCGCACGCCGCGGACCCCGGCCTGACCCCCCGGGTCTCCCTCACCGAGGCGGGCGCGCGGCGCATTCCGTGCGCCGTGCTGTTGCCCGCGCACCACCGTGCGGGCGACCTTCTGCCCGTCCTGATGGACCCCTACGGCGGCCCGCACGGGCAGCGTGTGTACGCCGCCCACAACGCCCATCTGACCTCCCAGTGGCTCGCCGACCAGGGGTTCGCGGTGATCGTCGCGGACGGGCGGGGCACGCCGGGGCGTTCGCCCGCCTGGGAGAAGTCCGTCGCCGGCGACCTGACGCTCGCCCTGGAGGATCAGATCGACGCCCTCCACGACCTCGCCGAGCGGTACCCGCTGGACCTCTCGCGGGTCGCGATCCGGGGCTGGTCGTTCGGCGGGTACCTCGCCGCGATGGCCGTGCTGCGGCGGCCGGACGTCTTCGCCGCGGGGATCGCGGGGGCGCCGGTCAGCGACCTGCGGCTCTACGACACCCACTACACCGAGCGGTACCTCGGCGACCCGGCGGTGGACGGCGACGCCTATGCGGCGAGTTCGCTGGTGACGGACGAGGGGCTCTCCGGGGCGGCGGAGACGGTGCGGCCGTTGATGGTGATCCACGGCCTGGCGGACGACAACGTGGTGGTCGCGCACGCGCTGCGGCTGTCGTCGGCGCTGCTGGCGGCGGGGCGTCCGCACGAGGTGCTGCCGTTGTCGGGGGTGACGCACATGACGCCGCAGGAGCGGGTGGCGGAGAACCTGCTCCTGTTCCAGGTGGACTTCCTGCGGCGGGCGTTGGGGGTTGCGGTGCCGCGGGGGGCTGCCGGGGGGTGAGTGCGGGGGCCTCTGCCGTGGCGAGGCGGGCCTGTGTCCCGGGGCCTCAGCCGCTTCCCTGGCGGGGCCTGCGCCACGGAGCCTCGTTGTCCCGGGGCTCCCGCAGTGAGCTGGGGCTCGGCGGGCGCGTGCCTGCTCGGCTCACGTGGAGCTCACTGTCCTGTGCGAAGGGGTGCCCCCGCCCGGGCCCGGTGGAGCGAGCCGCTCGCCGCGGACGCACCGCCCTGCGCCCGCCCGTGCCGCCCTCTGGGCGGCCCAGCCGCCCGCAGGTCGTACAGGCGGGGTAGTCCTGCCCGCAGGACGGCGGAGGCGGCGTGGGGCGACGCGGGCGCGGGGACGGGCCGGGGCTACTGGAGGGCCCCGGCCCGGTTCACGGCACCCGCACGGCCGTACAGGACATACTCTTCCGCGGCCGTGTGGCGCGCGGGAGTCCGCGCGGTTGCCGCTCTGTTAAGGCTGGTCCGGCGGCACGACCCGCTTCTCCTCGGCGAAGTGACAGGCCGACGGATGGGCGGCCGGACCCCCCTCGCCGCGGAACGCCTCCGGGACGGCGAGCAGCGGGACCTCGTCCACGCACCGCTGCTGCGCCTTCCAGCAGCGGGTGCGGAAGCGGCAGCCGGAGGGGATGTTCGTCGGGGAGGGCACGTCCCCGGTGAGGATGATCCGCTCGCGGCGGTCGCGGGCCCGCGGGTCGGGGACGGGGACGGCGGAGAGCAGGGCCTGGGTGTAGGGGTGCGTGGGGTGGTCGTAGATCTGCCCGTCGGTGCCGATCTCCACGATGCGGCCCAGGTACATCACCCCCACCCGGTCCGAGATGTGCCGGACGACGGACAGGTCGTGCGCGATGAAGACGTAGGCGAGGCCGAACTCGTCCTGGAGGCGCTCCAGCAGGTTGACCACCTGCGCCTGGACCGAGACGTCCAGCGCGGAGACCGGTTCGTCGGCGACGATGATCTCGGGGCGCAGCGCGAGGCCCCGAGCGATGCCGATGCGCTGGCGCTGGCCGCCGGAGAACTGGTGCGGGTAGCGGTTGATGTGCTCGGGGCTGAGGCCCACCACCTCCAGCAGCCCCTGGACGCGGCGCCGGCGGTCGCCCTTCGGCGCGACCTCGGGGTGGATGTCGTAGGGCTCGCCGATGATGTCGCCGACCGTCATCCGGGGGTTGAGCGAGGTGTAGGGGTCCTGGAACACCATCTGGATGTTGCGGCGGACGGCCTTCAGCGCGCGCCCGGACAGCCGGGTGACGTCCTCGCCCTTGTAGCGGATCACCCCGGCGGTGGGGCGTTCGAGGTTGACCAGCATCCGCGCCACGGTGGACTTGCCGCAGCCGGACTCCCCGACGATGCCGAGGGTCTCGCCGCGGCCGAGGGTGAAGTCGACGCCGTCGACGGCCTTCACCGCGCCGGTCTGCTTGCGGAAGAGGATGCCCTGGGTGAGCGGGTAGTGCTTGACGAGGCCTTCGACCTCGAGGATCGGCTCGGTCGTCGTGTCCGTGCCGGGCACGGGCGCCATGGTGGCCATCGGTTCTCCTGGCGGGCGGTTCGGCCGGCTGGGGCGGTCGGGCAGTGGTCCCCCACCGGCGAGGCGGGGACGGTCGGGCGGCGGTCACCCACCGGCGAGGCGGCGGGACCGGAGGGGACGGCGGGGCGGGAACAGGGGGGCGTCGGGCGTCAGCGGGGCCCGGTGTCCTCCAGGCAGTCGCGCCAGAAGTGGCAGGCGCTGCCCCGCCCCTCCCCCGTGGCCGGACCGCCCGCCCCGGCCGGCTCCACCGCGTACAGCGGGGGCACGTCGGTGCGGCAGACGTCCTGGACCATCGGGCAGCGTGGGTGGAAGGGGCAGCCGGAGGGAATGGCGGTGAGGCTGGGCGGCAGGCCCTTGATCGCGTACAGCTCGCGGCCCTTGTGGTCCAGGCGCGGGATGGAGTCCAGCAGGCCCCGGGTGTACGGGTGGGCGGGCGCCTTGTACAGGTCGTGCACCGGGGCCGTCTCGACGATCCGGCCGGCGTACATGACGGCGATCTTGTCGGCGACGTCGGCGACCACGCCGAGGTCGTGGGTGATGAGGATCAGGCCCATCCGGTACTCGCGCTGCAGTTCGGCGAGCAGGTCCATGACCTGCGCCTGGACCGTCACGTCCAGTGCGGTGGTGGGCTCGTCGGCGATGATCAGCGCCGGTTCCAGGGCCAGCGCCATGGCGATCATGATGCGCTGGCGCATGCCGCCGGAGAACTGGTGCGGGTAGTCCCGCACCCGCTGGGCGGCGGCCGGGATGCGGACCCGGTCCATCAGCTCGACCGCCCTGGCGCGGGCGTCCTTCTTCGACATGCCGCGGTGGACGACGAACATCTCGCCCAGCTGGTCCCCCACGGTGAGCACGGGGTTGAGGGAGGAGAGCGCGTCCTGGAAGATCATCGCCATCTCCGCGCCGCGGATTCCCCGCCGTTCCTCCTCCTTGAGGCGCAGCAGGTCGCGTCCCTGGAAGAGGATCTCGCCGCCGGTGATCCGGCCGGGCGGCATGTCGAGGATGCCCATGATCGCCTGGGCGGTGACGGACTTGCCGGAGCCGGACTCGCCCAGCACGGCCAGCGTCTCCCCCTCCGCGACCTCGTAGCTGACCCCGTTGACCGCCTTGGCGACGCCTTCGCGGGTGGCGAACTCCACGCGCAGGTCGCGGACCTCGAGCAGCATGGCGCGGCTCACCTCAGCTTCGGGTCGAGGGCGTCGCGGACCGCGTCGCCGAGCATGATGAACGCGAGCACCGTGATCGCCAGCGCGCCGGCCGGCCAGAGCAGCATGTGCGGGGCGTTGCGGATGTACGGGGAGGCGGAGGAGATGTCGATGCCCCAGCTGACCGTGGGCGGCCTGAGGCCGACGCCGAGGAAGGACAGCGTGGCCTCCAGGGCGATGTAGGTGCCGAGCGCGATGGTGGCGACCACGATCACCGGGGCGACGGCGTTGGGCGCGATGTGCCGCAGCAGCATCCGGGGGCTGGACGCGCCGAGCGCCCGGGCCGCCTGCACGTAGTCGTGCTGCCGGGCGGTGATGACCGAGCCGCGGGCGATGCGGGAGATCTGCGGCCAGCCCAGCAGCACCATGAAGCCGATGACGGGCCAGACGGTGTTGCTGGTGACCACCGACAGCAGCACCAGGCCGCCGAGCACCACCGGGATGGCGAAGAAGACGTCGGTGAGCCGGGAGAGCAGGGCGTCCCAGATCCCGCTGAAGAACCCGGCGAGACCGCCCAGGACGCTGCCGAGGAGGGCGACGCCGAGGGTGGCGCAGACGCCGACGGTGACCGAGGTGCGGGCGCCGTACACGGTGCGGGTGTAGACGTCGCAGCCCTGGGCGTTGAAGCCGAAGGGGTGGCCTGGCTGGGAGCCCTGCTGGGCCTTGGCGAGGTCGCAGTCGAGCGGGTCGCCCGAGGTCAGCAGGCTCGGCCAGATCGCGATGACGACCAGGAAGAGGATCAGCAGGGCGGAGATCACGAAGACCGGGTTGCGGCGCAGGTCCCGCCAGGCGTCCGACCACAGGGACCGGGGCCGGTCGGCGGGCCCGGCGCCGTCGTGCTCGGGGTCCCGCTCCAGCGCCCGGCCCTCGTCGGCGGCCAGGTCCATGGAGCCGCCGAAGCCCGTCCCGGCGATGGCCCCGTCCTCGGGGCCGGCGCGGTCCTCGGAGCGTCCGCCGTCCAGTTCGCCGGGGTCGGAGTTCGGCCGGGGCTCAGGCATAGCGGATCCTCGGGTCGAGAACGGCGTACAGGAGGTCGACGATCAGGTTCGCCGCCAGGAAGACCAGCACCAGCACCGTCACGAAGCCGACCACCGTCTGGGTGTTCTGCCGGAGGATGCCCTGGTAGAGCTGGTAGCCGACCCCGTGGATGTTGAAGATCCGTTCGGTGACGATGGCGCCGCCCATCAACGCGCCGACGTCGGTGCCGATGAAGGTGACCACGGGGATCAGGGAGTTGCGCAGCAGGTGGCGGGAGACCACCCGGCGGCGCGGGAGCCCCTTGGCGACGGCGGTGCGGACGTAGTCGGAGCGGCGGTTCTCGGCGATGGAGGTCCGGGTCAGCCGCGTGACGTAGGCCAGCGACACCGAGGCCAGCACCAGGCCGGGGACGATCAGCTCGCCGAAGGTGGCGTCGGAGGAGACCGACGGGTTGATCCAGCCCCACTTCACACCCAGCAGCAGCTGGAGCAGCAGGCCCGTGACGAAGGTGGGCACGGAGATCACGACCAGGGTGGCGACCAGCACCCCGGTGTCGACCGGCCGGCCGCGGCGCATCCCGGTGACCACGCCGAGGGCGATGCCGATGACGATCTCGAAGAGGATCGCCACCAGGGTCAGCCGGATCGTCACCGGGAAGGCGGTGGCCATCAGTTCGGTGACCTTCTGGCCGTTGAAGGCGGTGCCGAAGTCGCCGGTGAGCACGTTGCCCATGTAGGTGAGGTACTGCTTCCAGACGGGCTGGTCGAGGCCGAACTCCGCCTTGAGGCGGGCCGCCGTCGCCGGGTCGCAGGCGCGGTCGCCGCAGAGCCCGGCGATCGGGTCGCCCATGACGTTGACCATCAGGAAGATCAGCAGCGTCGCCCCCACGAACACGGGGATCATCTGGAGCAGACGCCGGATCACATAGCGTCCCATGGTGCCTCCCGGCCTTGGTGCGGTGCCGGCCTCACGGCGGCCTTCCGGGTCAGCCGACCTTGATGCGGTCGTACACCGGGACGCTGAAGGGGTTCAGGGTGACGTCGGAGAGCCGCTCCGAATAGCCGGCGGAGCCGTTCTGGTACCAGAGCGGGATGGCGGCCATCTCGTCGCGGACCACCTCCTCGGCCTTGACGAAGGTGTCCACCGCCTTCGTGGTGTCCGACTCGGCGTTGGCCTCGTCGACCAGGTCGTCGAACTGCTGGTTGGACCACTTGCCGTCGTTGGACGATGCGTTGGTGTAGTAGAGCGGCTGGAGGAAGTTCTGGATCAGCGGGTAGTCCATCTGCCAGCCGGCCCGGAAGGGGCCGGGCATCTTCTCGTCGCCGATCTGGTTGCGGTAGTCGGCGAAGGTGCCGATCGGGTTGGGCACGCAGGCCTTCCCCTGGCCCAGGGCGCGGTTGATGCTGTTGCAGACCGCCTCGACCCAGTCCCGGTGCGAGCCGGTGTCCGCGTTGAAGGTGATCTTGACCTGGCCGCCGGGCAGGCCGCCGCCCTCCTCGATGAGCTGCTTGGCGTCCTGCGGCTTGTACTCGCAGCCCTCGCCGCACAGGCCCTCGCGGAAGCCGCCGTCCTCGCCGAGGACCGGGGAGGTCCAGTCGGTGGCGGGGGTGCGGGTCTTCTGGAAGATGGTCTCGGTGATCTGCTTGCGGTCGATCGCCATGGACAGGCCCTTGCGGACCTTCTCCATGCCCGGCCTGTTCCACGCCTTGTCGTAGAAGGGGAAGGCCAGGGTCTGCAGGATGCCCGCGGGGGTGTTGATGTACCGGTCGCCGAGGTCGTTGGGCGCGTTCTTCAGCTGGCTGGCCGGGATGTCGTCGACCAGGTCGAGGTTGCCGGACATCAGGTCGTTGTAGGCGGTGGCGTTGTCCGTGTAGACCTTGAGGTCGACGCCGCCGTTCTGCGCCTTGTCCGGGCCGTTGTAGCCGTCCCAGGCGCGCAGCGACATCTGCGAGCCCTTGGCGTAGGAGTCGACCTGGTACGGGCCGTTGCCGACCGGCTTGGCGATCCAGGCGTCGTGGTCGTCGAAGAAGGCGCGGGGCAGCGGGGCGTAGGCGTTGTAGCCGAGGGTGTCCGGGAAGGTGGAGAACTTCTGGGACAGCTTGACGGTGAAGGTCCGGTCGTCGACGGTCTTCAGGCCGGAGAGGGTGTCGGCGCTCTGCGAGCCGCTCTCCGGGTGCGTCTTGTCGTAGCCGTCGATGTACTGGAAGAAGTAGGCGTTCTTCTGGTTGTTCTTCAGGCTCGCGCCGTAGTTCCACGCGTCCACGAACGAGCGGGCGGTGACCGGCTCGCCGTTGCTGAACTTCCAGCCGTCCTTGACCGTGATGCGGAAGTTCTGGGAGTCGGAGGTCTCGATCTTCTCGGCGAGCATGTCCTGGGCCGCGCCGGTCTTCGGGTCGTACTTCTTCAGGTTCCTGAAGATCATGTCGAGGACCTTGCCGCCCTGCACCTCGTTGGTGTTGGCCGGCTCCAGCGGGTTCTGCGGGTCGCCCCAGGAGGAGCTGAGGACCGCGCCCTCGTCCCCGCCGCCACCGCCTCCGCCGCCGCAGGCCGCGGCGAGCAGCACCACCGCGGTGGCCCCCGCCGTGGCGGCCGTGCGGGTCGCGGTGCGCGCGGTCCGGGTGGCGGTGCGCGCGGTGCGCGTACCCGCCACGACGCGCGGGCGCCTCGCGTCCGCCGTGCCCCCGTCTCGTCCTCGGCGCATGGCGTGCCTCCCTCTCCCTTTTCCGGGCCCGACCGGTCCCGTGTCGGTGTCCGGCCGTCGATGACCGGTCGCCGGCGGATCGCCGGCCGGTCGCCGACCGATTCATCCGGTGAACGATGCATATCGCCGTTGACGTTCCGGTTCACCCGATGTCCACCCGTACGGGTGAGGAGGTCGCCCGGCCGGGCGAGGAAAGCCGGGCGAGGAAAGGCCGAAGGGCCGGCAGGGGCGTGATGCC
>NZ_JBHTVQ010000106.1:0-13096 GCF_042792855.1 Streptomyces sp. NPDC056600 | reverse complement strand
GACCGGGACCGGTCCGCCCCGCCCGGCCCTCCGTCCCCGGACACCGCAGATCGGACACCGCAGATCCGTACCGAGGAGCGACGATGTCGACCCCCATCCTGACCCCTGGCAAGGCGGCGCCCGCCCGCCGCGACGAGCCGCGCGAGGCGGGCCCCGTTCCGGCCGGCGGCGCCTTCGCCAAGAGCCTGCGGCGCAACCTGACCGCCCACGGCTTCCTCATCGGCGCGGTCCTGTGCTTCGCCGTGTTCTCCTGGTACCCGATGGTCAGGGAGTTCCTGCTGGCCTTCCAGAAGACCGAGGGCGGACGGACGACCTGGGTCGGCCTGGACAACCTTGTCACCGTCGTCAACGACCCGGCGTTCTGGCAGGCGTGGCGCAACACCCTGCTGTTCACCGTGCTGGCGCTGCTCCTCGGCTTCGTCGTGCCGTTCGTGGTGGCGATCGTCATCAACGAGTTCCACCACGGGCAGGGCTACCTCCGGCTGCTGGTCTACCTGCCGGTGATGCTGCCGCCGGTCGCCTCCGTGCTGCTCTTCCAGTACCTCTACGACCCCGGGTACGGCCTGCTCAACGAACTGATGCGGCTGCTGCGCCTGCCCGAACAGCAGTGGCTCCAGGACCCGGACCTGGCGATGTTCTCCATCGTCGTCGCGTCCACCTGGATGAACATGGGCGGCGCCACCCTGATCTACCTGGCCGCCCTCCAGGGCATACCCGGCGAGCTGTACGAGGCCGCCGAACTCGACGGAGCCGGCCTGTTCCGCAAGATCTGGCACGTCACCGTCCCGCAGACCCGCCTGATCCTCTCGCTGATGCTGCTCATGCAGATCATCGCCACCATGCAGGTCTTCGTGGAGCCCTTCCTGCTCACCGGCGGCGCCGGCCCCGAGGGATCGACCACCACGGTCGTCTACCTGATCTACCAGTACGCCTTCAACTTCAACGACTACGGCGCCGCGGCGGCGCTCGGACTGCTCCTGCTCGTACTGCTCGCCGGCTTCTCGGCGGCGTACGCCAGGCTCAGCCGCGCCGAGGACGCGTAGGCCAGGGGGAGACAACCATGTCCACGCGTACGCTCATCTCACCGGCCCAGCTCGCCCGGCCCCGCGGCAAGGCCCTCTACCGGATCGCCCTGGCCCTGGTGCTCGGCGGCTTCACCCTCGCCTTCCTGGGCCCGCTGTACTGGCTGGTCTCGAGCGGCTTCAAGGACGCCCAGGAAGTCATCCAGACCCCGCCGACCCTGGTGCCGCACTCCTTCACCCCGGAGAACCACAGCCGCGCCTGGGAGGTCATGGACCTCGCCACACTGCTCGGCAACACCCTCTACTACGCCTTCGGCGCACTCGCCTTCCAGCTCGTCCTCGACGTCGCCGCCGCATACTCGCTCTCCAAGCTGCGGCCCCTCTTCGGCAAGGCGATCCTCGGCATGATGCTCGCCACCCTCATGATCCCGGCGACGGTGCTCCTGGTGCCGCAGTACCTGACCGTCCTGGACGTCCCGGTCGTCGAGCGGAACCTGCTCAACACCCCCTGGGCGATATGGCTCCCCTCGGTGACCAACGCCTTCAACATCTTCCTGCTCAAGCGGTTCTTCGACTCCATCCCCAAGGAACTGCTGGACGCCGCCTCCATCGACGGCGCGAGCCCGATGCGCGTCCTGTGGTCGATCGTGCTGCCCGTCTCGCGGCCGGTCCTGGGCGTGGTCTCGATCTTCGCGATCATCGGCGTCTGGAAGGACTTCCTCTGGCCGATGCTCACGCTGCCCGACCCGGCGAAGCAGACCCTCAACGTCGGCATCTACTCGCTCTCCACCGGAGTGCCGGTCAACGTGCTGATCGCCGCGCTGACCATCGCGGCCGTGCCCACGCTGCTGATCTTCCTGGTCTTCCAGCGCAACATCATGGGCGGCCTCACCGCGGGCGGCCTCAAGGGCTGACCGCCCGCCGCCCCGCCCCACCTGCCCTCACGCTTCGCCGCCGGTCCGGTCCCACGCCCGCTGTCCGGGCCGGCGGCGAAGATCCACCCTGCCCGAAAGGACCGACACGTGGCAGCCCCCCTCCCGAACCGCAACGCCGACTGGTGGCGCGACGCCGTCATCTACCAGGTGTACCCGCGCAGCTTCGCCGACGGAGACGGCGACGGCACCGGTGACCTCGCGGGAGTCCGCGGCCGGCTGTCCTACCTCGCGGAACTGGGCGTCGACGCCGTCTGGTTCACTCCCTGGTACCTCTCACCCCTGGTCGACGGCGGCTACGACGTGGCCGACTACCGCACCATCGACCCGGCCTTCGGCACCCTCGGCGAGGCCGAGAAGCTGATCGCCGAGGCCCGCGAACTCGGCATCCGCACCATCGTCGACATCGTCCCCAACCACGTCTCCGACCAGCACGCCTGGTTCAGGGCGGCCCTCGCCGCCGGACCGGGCAGCCCGGAGCGGGAGCTCTTCCACTTCCGCCCCGGACGCGGGGAGAGGGGCGAACTGCCGCCCAACGACTGGCCGTCGCAGTTCTCCGGCACCACTTGGACCCGGGTGCCGGACGGGGAGTGGTACCTCCACCTGTTCACCCCCGAGCAGCCCGACCTCAACTGGGACCACCCCGCCGTCCGCAAGGAGCACGAGGACATCCTGCGCTTCTGGTTCGAGCGCGGCGTCGCCGGCGTGCGGATCGACTCCGCGGCACTGCTCGTCAAGGACCCCGAACTCCCGGACTACGTCGAAGGCGTGGACCCGGCGCCCTTCATCGACCAGGACGCCCTCCACGACGTCTACCGCGCCTGGCGGGCGATCGCCGACGAGTACGGCGGGGTGTTCGTCGGAGAGGTCTGGCTGCCCGACGCCGAACGCTTCGCCCGCTACCTGCGCCCGGACGAACTGCACACCGCGTTCAACTTCAACTTCCTCACCTGCCCCTGGGAGGCGGACAGACTGCGCCGCTCCGTCGACGACACCCTCGCCGAGCACGCGCCGGTCGGGGCCCCCGCAACCTGGGTGCTGTGCAACCACGACGTCACCCGCACCGTCACCCGCTACGGGCGCGCCGACACCGGGTTCGACTTCGCCGCCAAACGCTTCGGCACCCCCACCGACCTCGGCCTCGGCACCCGCCGCGCCCGCGCCGCCGCCCTGCTGAGCCTCGCCCTGCCCGGATCGGTCTACCTCTACCAGGGCGAGGAACTGGGCCTGCCGGAGGCCGACATCCCCCTCGACCGCATCCAGGACCCGATGCACTCCCGCTCCGGCGGCGTCGACCCCGGCCGGGACGGCTGCCGGGTCCCGCTTCCCTGGCAGGCCGACGCCCCGTCGTACGGATTCGGCGCCGAGGCCGAGCCCTGGCTGCCGCAGCCCGCCGACTGGGCGCGTTTCGCCGTCGACCGGCAGCGGGCCGACCCGGACTCCATGCTCCGCCTGTACCGCGAGGCGCTCCGTCTGCGGCGTACCGAACCCGGCTTCGGGGACGGCCCGTTCACCTGGCTCGACTCCCAGGACGACGTCCTCGCCTTCCGCAGGGCCGAGGGACTGGTCTGCGTCGTCAACCTGTCCGGCGACCCGGTCGCCCTGCCGTCCCACGAGCGGATCCTGCTGGCCAGCGGTCCCCTCGCCGACGGCGGAGCACTGCCGGCCGACACCGCGGTGTGGCTGCGCACCTGAACCGGGCGGCCGAACCGGGTGACGACCGCGCTTGCGTGCGCTTGCGTCGATCCGACAACGCAGGGCCCGGACACGGGCCAGTTCAGGGTCGGCGGACGACCGGAAGGGAGGCACGGAACGAAGCCGGGACCGCAACAGTTTGCGGTTCTTGCGCTAGGCTTGCGTACATGACGCGACGACTGGCCCAGGTGGCGAAGAAGGTGGGGGTCAGCGAGGCCACGGTCAGCCGTGTCCTCAATGGCAAGCCCGGGGTCTCCGAGGCGACCCGGCAGTCCGTGCTCACGGCGCTGGACGTCCTCGGCTACGAACGCCCCACGCAGTTGCGCGGGGAGCGGGCCCGGCTCGTCGGCCTGGTCCTGCCGGAACTGCAGAACCCCATCTTCCCGGCGCTGGCCGAGGTCATCGGCGGCGCACTCGCCCAGCAGGGGCTCACCCCCGTGCTGTGCACGCAGACCAAGGGCGGCGTCTCCGAGGCCGACTACGTGGACCTGCTGCTCCAGCAGCAGGTCTCCGGAGTCATCTTCGCCGGCGGGCTGTTCGCCCAGGCCGACGCGCCGCACGAGCACTACCGCCTGCTGGCCGAGCGCAAGGTGCCGGTCGTCCTCATCAACGCCTCGATCGAGGGCCTCGACTTCCCGTGCGTGGCCTGCGACGACGCGGTCGCCATCGAGCAGGCGTGGCGCCACCTGGCCTCTCTCGGCCACGAGCGGATCGGCCTGGTGATCGGGCCGGCCGACCACATGCCCTCGCGCCGCAAGCTGGAGGCCGCCCACGTGGCGGCCGCCGCCATGGGCACGGCGCTGCCCGAGGAGTTCGTCCAGCGGTCCATCTTCTCCCTGGAGGGCGGCCAGGCGGCGGCCACCCGGCTGCTGGCGGAGGGCGTCACGGGCATCGTGTGCGCCAGCGACCCCCTCGCGCTGGGCGCCGTCAGGGCGGCCCGCCGGCGCGGGCTCTCGGTGCCCAAGGACGTGTCGGTCGTCGGCTTCGACGACTCCGCCTTCATGACGTGCACCGAACCGCCCCTGACCACGGTGCGCCAGCCCATCGAGGCCATGGGTCGCGCGGCGGTCGACCTGCTGTGCGCCCAGATCCAGGGCTCCCACCCCGGACCCGGTGAACTTCTCTTCGAGTCCGAGCTGGTCGTCCGCGGCTCGACCGCCCCGCCCCCGGGGCGCTGACCGGCACCCCATCTCACCGACGGCGCCGCCGCCGGGTCCCCTTCCGAGGGTCCGGCGGCGGCGCCGTCGGCGTGTGCGGACGGCAGGAATCGCGCGGACCCGTTGACAAAGTTCTCACCGGAGAGAAACCTTTCACTTCGGTGACGCAAAGAAGTCACGTAATTGCTCAAGAAGTTGGCTTGAGATCGCACTTCCTCGTCGAATCCTGCCGGGCTCCCGGTTCCCGCTCCCGTCCGCCGCCCCCTGAACGAGGGTCCGGTGCGGGCGACGCGCCGTGCCCGCATCACGGAAAGGCAGCCATGAGAGCCACTCGACCACGCAGGCGATGGGGGGCGGGACTGCTCACAGCGGCCCTGGTCACCGTCGGACTGCTGCCCGCGCCCGCACAGGCCGCGGCCGAACAGCCCAACCTCGCCCTCGGCAGAACCGCGACGGCCGGGGGATCCCACTCCGGCTACCCGGCGGGCAACGTCACGGACGGCAGCCAGCAGACGTACTGGGAAGGCCCTGCGGGCGCGTTACCGCAGTGGGTGCAGGTCGACCTCGGCGCCCAGGTGACCCTGGACCGCGCGGTGCTCAAGCTGCCGACCGGGTGGGAGAGGCGCACCCAGTCCCTCACCGTCCTCGGCAGCTCGGACGGCACCTCCTTCAGCACCCTGGCCGGAGCGCAGGCCCGCGTGTTCGACCCGGCCTCGGCGAACACCCTGGACGTCGACCTGCCGTCCACGTCGGCGCGCTGGGTCCGGGTGCAGGTCGCCTCCAACTCCGGCTGGAATGCCGCCCAGTTGTCCGAGCTCGAGGTCTACGGCGAGAGCGGCGGACCAGGCCCCGTCGACCCGCCGGTGCAGGGTACGAACCTGGCACGGAACAAGCCGATCGAAGCGACGTCCAGCACCCAGAACTACGTGGCGGCCAACGCCAACGACGACAGCACCACCACCTACTGGGAGTCGGCCGGGACGCCGGCCGACCTGACCGTCCGGCTCGGCGCGGACGCGGACCTCGAGGCCGTGGTCGTCAAGCTGAACCCCGACCCGGTCTGGGGCCCGCGCAAGCAGACCTTCGAGGTGCTGGGCCGCGCCGAGGGCGCGTCCTCCTTCAGCACGCTCAAGGCCCGTGCCGAGTACGCCTTCAGCCCGTCGTCGGGCCAGAACTCCGTCGTGGTGCCCGTCAGCGGCCGCGTCGCGGACGTGCGGCTGCGGTTCCACTCCAACACCGGCGCTCCCGGCGGCCAGGTCGCCGAACTGCAGGTGGTGGGCCGGGCCGCACCCAACCCCGACCTGGTCCTGACCGACCTGACCTGGACGCCGGCCGCCCCCACCGAGCGGGACGACGTGAAGGTGAACGCCACCGTGCGCAACGCCGGCACCGCGACCGCCCCGGCGACGACGGTGAACGTCAGCGTCGAGGGAACCGTCGCGGGATCCGCGCCGGTCGCCTCGCTCCCGGCCGGGAGCAGCGCCACCGTCTCCGCCCCCGTCGGCCGGCGCCCGGCGGGCTCCTACGGCGTCTCGGCGGTCGTCGACCCGACCGGGGCCGTCGTGGAGCTGGACGACAGCAACAACAGCCGTACGGCGAGCAGCAGACTGAACGTCGACCGGAGCCCGGGCCCGGACCTCAGGGTCACCCGGATCACCACCAACCCGGCGTCCCCGGCGGTCGGCTCGTCCGTCTCCTTCACCGTCACGGTCGACAACCGCGGCACCACCTCCGTCCCGGCGGGCACCGTCACCCGTCTCACCGTCGGCGACACCACCCTCCAGGGCGCAACCGGTGCGGTCGCCGCGGGCGGCACGGCCGAGGTCGCCCTCACCGGGACCTGGAAGGCGGTCGGTGGCGGCGCCACCCTGACGGCCACCGCCGACGCCACCGGCGCGGTCGAGGAGACCGACGAGAACAACAACGTCTTCGCCCGGTCCCTGGTCGTGGGACGCGGAGCCGCCCTCCCGTACACCGAGTACGAGGCCGAGGCCGGGAGTTACGACGGGACCCTGCTGACCGCCGACAAGAAGCGCACCTTCGGGCACACCAACTTCGCCACCGAGTCCTCCGGCCGCAGGTCGGTGCGGCTCGACGACACCGGCGACCACGTCGAGTTCGCCTCCACCGCAGCCGCCAACTCCGTCGTGGTGCGCAACTCGATCCCCGACGCCGCATCCGGAGGCGGCCGGGAGGCCACCATCAGCCTGTACGCCGACGGGAAGTTCGTCCGCAAGCTGACGCTCTCCTCCAAGCACAGCTGGCTCTACGGCACCACCGACGACCCCGAGGGACTGACCAACACCCCCGGCGGAGACGCGCGCCGTCTCTTCGACGAGTCCCACGCGCTGCTGACCGAGACCTACCCGGCGGGCACGAAGTTCCGCCTGCAGCGGGACGCGGGCGACGCGGCGGCCTACTACGTCATCGACCTGATCGACCTGGAACAGGTCGCCGGACCGGCCGCCAAGCCCGCCGCGTGCACCTCGATCACCGAGTACGGCGCCGTGCCCAACGACGGCATCGACGACGCGGACGCCATCCAGCGGGCCGTCACCGCCGACCAGAAGGGCGAGATCGACTGCGTCTGGATCCCGGCCGGCCAGTGGCGCCAGGAGAAGAAGATCCTCACCGACGACCCGCAGAACCGCGGGCAGTACAACCAGGTCGGGATCCGGGACGTCAGCGTACGCGGCGCCGGCATGTGGCACTCGCAGCTGTACGCGCTGACCCCGCCGCACCAGGCCGGCGGCATCAACCACCCGCACGAGGGCAACTTCGGCTTCGACATCGACGACAACACGAAGATCTCCGACATCGCGATCTTCGGCTCCGGCACCATCCGGGGCGGCGACGGAGGCGCCGAGGGCGGCGTCGCGCTCAACGGCCGCTTCGGCAAGAACACCAAGATCAGCAACGTCTGGATCGAGCACGCCAACGTGGCCGCCTGGGTCGGCCGCGACTACTCCAACATCCCCGAGCTCTGGAACCCCGGCGACGGCGTGGAGTTCACCGGGATGCGGATCCGCGACACCTACGCCGACGGCGTCAACTTCTCCAACGGCACCCGCAACTCCACCGTCTACGACTCGTCGCTGCGCAACACCGGTGACGACGCCCTGGCGGTGTGGGCCAACAAGTACGTCAAGGACACCTCGGTCGACGTCGGACACGACAACCACTTTCGCAACAACACCGTGCAACTGCCCTGGCGGGCCAACGGCATCGCGGTCTACGGCGGTCACGGCAACACCGTCGAGAACAACCTGGTCTCCGACACCATGAACTACCCGGGGATCATGCTGGCCACCGACCACGACCCGCTGCCGTTCGGCGGCCAGACCCTGATCGCGAACAACGGCCTGTACCGCACGGGCGGCGCGTTCTGGAACGAGGACCAGGAGTTCGGCGCGATCACCCTCTTCGCGCAGGGGCCGGACATCCCCGGGGTCACCATCAGGGACACCGACATCCACGACTCGACCTACGACGGCATCCAGTTCAAGACGGGCGGCGGCGCGATGCCGGACGTCAAGGTCACCGGCGTCCGCATCGACGGATCGGTCAACGGTTGCGGCGTCCTCGCCATGGGCGGGGCGAGGGGCAGCGCCACGCTGAGCGGCGGGAGCATCACCAACTCGGCGGAGGGGGACGTCTGCGTGGAGCCCGGCTCGCAGTTCGTCGTCAACCGCAACTGACGCCACCGGTTCCGGTGAGGCGGCCGGCTTCCCCGGGCCGCCTCACCGGCATGCCCGCGCGGCCCCCGGGGCCAGGTCGAGAACGTTGTGACCGAGCTGTGGACGAGTCGACCGTCCTCTGCAATTCTCTGAGCGTTCGTACGCAAACTCCGAATGAAACAGCGGCAGTTATAGGCATCGTCCACCCGATTCCCCCTGAGCCGCGTCGCGTGTCCCCCCGGCACGTGACCGAGGAGCGAGGACCATGAACACCCGCATCCACAGATCCCGGTGCCTGAGCGCCGTGGTCGCAGCGTGCCTGCTGGCACTGGGCGGTCCCCTGACCACCGCCCGCGCCGCGGGCGGACCGAACATCGCGCTCGGCGACACCGCCTCGGCGAGCAGCGCGCACACCGAGTACGGCGCCCGGAACGTCACCGACGGCGACCAGGGCACCTACTGGCAGAGCGCCGGCTCCGGCCTTCCCCAGTGGGTACAGGCCGACCTCGGGGCCGCCACCCGCGTCGACGAGGTGGTGCTCAAGCTGCCGGCCGGATGGGAGAGCCGCAGCCAGACGCTCTCCGTCCAGGGCAGCGCCGACGGCACCAGCTTCAGCACCCTGAAGAGCTCCGCCACCTACGCCTTCACCCCCGGCGCGGGGAACACCGTCACGGTGTCGTTCCCGGCGACGCAGACACGCTTCGTCCGCGTCGACATCACCGCCAACACCGGCTGGCAGGCCGCCCAGCTGTCCGAGCTGGAGGTGCACTCGGCGACCGACTCGTCCGGAAACCTCGTCGCCGGCCGCCCCCTCACGGCCAGCAGCCACACCGAGGTGTACACGGCCACCAACGCGGGCGACGGCAACCGCGCCACCTACTGGGAGAGTGCCAACAACAAGCTCCCGCAATGGATCCAGGCCGACCTCGGCGCCTCCCGCGCCGTCAACCGCGTCGTCCTCAAACTGCCCGCAGGCTGGGAGAGCCGCAGCCAGACCCTGAAGATCCAGGGCAGCGCCGACGGAACCGGCTTCACCGACCTGTCGGCCTCGCAGTCCTACGCGTTCACCGCGGCCAACGACAACACGGCGACCGTCGCCCTCGACTCCGCCACCACCCGGTACGTACGGGTCCTGGTGAGCGCGAACACCGTCCAGCCCGCCGCCCAGATCTCCGAGTTCGAGGTCTACGGTCCGGCCGGCGGCGACACCCAGGCCCCGGCCGCCCCGTCGGCCCTCGCCCTCACCGAGCCGGCCACCGGCCAGATCCGCCTCACCTGGAAGGCCGCCACCGACAACGTGGGCGTCACCGCCTACGACGTCTACGCCAACGGCGAGCTGCTGACCAGCGTCTCCGGAGACGTCACCACCTACACCGACAGCCGGCCCGCGAACCAGACGGTGTCCTACCGCGTGCGGGCCCGCGACGCGGCCGGCAACCAGTCTCCCGACAGCAACACCGTCACCCGCACCGGCGACGCCGGTGACACCCAGGCCCCCACGGCCCCCTCCGCCCTGGCCTTCACCGAGCCCGCGAGCGGCCAGATCAAGCTGACCTGGACCGCGTCGAGCGACAACGTCGGCGTGAGCGGCTACGAGATCTACGCCAACAACGCCCTGCGCGGCACGGTGGCCGGCAACGTCACCACCTACACCGACACCCAGCCCGCCTCCGCCACCGTCACCTACCGGGTGCGCGCCAAGGACGCCGCCGGCAACCGGTCCGCCGACAGCGACGCGGTCACCCGCAACGGCTCCGGCGGCACCGGATCCAATCTCGCCGTCGGCAAGCCCATCGACGCCTCCTCCACGGTGCACACCTACGTGGCGGCGAACGCCAACGACAACAGCACCAGCACCTACTGGGAGGGCGCGGGCGGCAGCTACCCGCAGACGCTGACCGTGAAGCTGGGAGCCAACGCGGACGTCGACCGCCTGGTGCTCAAGCTGAACCCGGACAACGCCTGGTCGGCCCGCTCGCAGACCGTCGAGGTCCTCGGCCGCGCCCAGGACGCCACCGGCTTCACCACCCTCGTCGCGGCGAAGAGCTACTCCTTCGACCCGGCGAGCGGCAACACCGTCACCGTCCCGGTCACCGCCCGCGTCGCGGACGTCCGGCTGCGCTTCACCGCGAACACCGGCTCCGCCGCCGGCCAGCTCGCCGAGTTCCAGGTCGTCGGCGTCCCGGCGCCCAACCCGGACCTCGTCGTCACCGACCTGACCCCCTCACCGGCCGCACCCGTCGAGTCGGACGAGATCACCGTCTCCGCCACCGTCCGCAACGACGGACCGGCCGCCGCCGCGGCCAGCACGCTCGCCCTGCGCCTCGGCGGCTCCGAGGTCGCCACCGCGAAGGTCGGGGCGCTCGCCGCGGGCGCGGAGGCCAAGGTCACCGCCTCGCTGGGCACCCGGCCGGCCGGCTCCTACGAGCTGAGCGCTCTCGCCGACAAGGGCGACGCGGTCGTCGAGCAGAACGAGACCAACAACACCTTCACCCGCCCCGCCGCCCTGGTCGTCAAGCCGGTCGCCGGCTCCGATCTGGTCGTCGGCCAGGTGACCACCACGCCCTCCAGCCCCAGCGCCGGGGACGCCGTCACCTTCAAGGTGCCGGTCAAGAACCAGGGCAGTGAGGCGAGCGCCTCGGGCAACCACGACGTCACCCTCACCGTCCTCGACGGCAGCGGCGCCACCGTCAGGACGCTCACCGGGACGCACTCGGGATCCATCGCCGCAGGCGCCACCGCCGAGGTGACGCTCGGGCCGTGGACAGCGGCCAACGGCTCGTACACCGTGCGGACCGCCGTCGCCGCCGACGGCAACGAACCCGCCGTCAAGAGGGAGAACAACACCTCGACGCAGCCCCTGTTCGTCGGCCGCGGCGCCAACATGCCCTACACCATGTACGAGGCGGAGGACGGCGCCGTCGGAGGCGGCGCGAAGACGGTCGGACCCAACCGCACCGTCGGCGACATCGCCGGCGAGGCCTCGGGCCGCAAGGCGGTCGATCTCGACGCGACCGGCGAGTACGTCGAGTTCACCGCACGCGCCGCGACCAACACCCTGGTCACCCGCTTCTCCATCCCGGACGCCCCGGGCGGCGGGGGCATCGACTCCACCCTCAACGTCTACGTCGACGGAGTCTTCAAGAAGGCGCTCCCGCTGACCTCGAAGTACGCCTGGCTGTACGGGGCGGAGACCGCACCCGGCAACAACCCGGGCTCCGGCGCCCCGCGGCACATCTACGACGAGGCGCACCTGCAGCTCGGCGAGACCGTCCCGGCGGGCAGCAGGATCCGCCTGCAGAAGGACGCCGCCAACACCGCCGCCCATTACGCCATCGACTTCGTGAACCTGGAGAAGACGGCGCCGGTGGCCAACCCGGACCCGGCCGCCTACGCCGTACCGGCCGGCTTCACCCACCAGGACGTGCAGAACGCCCTCGACCAGGTCCGGATGGACACCACGGGCAAGCTGACCGGCGTCTACCTGCCGCCCGGCGACTACCAGACCTCGAGCAAGTTCCAGGTCTACGGCAAGGCCGTCAAGGTCGTCGGCGCCGGACCCTGGTACACGACGTTCCACGCGCCCGGAACCCAGGAGAACACCGACATCGGCTTCCGCGCCGACGCCACCGCCAAGGGCTCCCTCTTCAAGGGCTTCGCCTACTTCGGCAACTACACCTCACGCATCGACGGCCCCGGCAAGGTCTTCGACTTCGCCAACGTCTCCGACATCACCATCGACGACGTGTGGAACGAGCACATGGTCTGCCTCTACTGGGGCGCCAACACGGACCGGATCACCATCAAGAACTCCCGGATCCGCAACATGTTCGCCGACGGCATCAACATGACCAACGGCTCCACGGACAACCTGGTCGCCAACAACGACGCCCGGGCCACCGGCGACGACAGCTTCGCGCTGTTCTCCGCGATCGACGCGGGCGGCGCCGACATGAAGAACAACGTCTACGAGAACCTCACCACCACCCTGACCTGGCGCGCCGCGGGCGTCGCGGTGTACGGCGGCTACAACAACACCTTCCGCAACATCCACATCGCCGACACCCTCGTCTACTCAGGGATCACCATCTCCTCCCTGGACTTCGGCTACCCGATGAACGGCTTCGGGACCGAGCCGACGAAGTTCGAGAACATCTCGATCGTGAGGGCCGGCGGCCACTTCTGGGGCAACCAGACCTTCCCCGGGATCTGGGTCTTCTCCGCCTCGAAGGTCTTCCAGGGCATCAGGGTCACCGACGTCGACATCGTCGACCCCACCTACAGCGGCGTGATGTTCCAGACCAACTACTCGGGCGGGCAGCCGCAGTTCCCGATCAAGGACACGGTCCTCACCGACATCTCGATCAGCGGCGCCCGTAAGAGCGGCGACGCCTGGGACGCCAAGTCCGGGTTCGGGGTCTGGGCCAACGAGAAACCCGAGGAGGGCCAGGGCCCCGCGGTCGGCGAGGTCACCTTCAACTGCCTGCGTCTGAGCGGCAACGCGCAGGACATCCGGAACACCACCTCCACCTTCAAGATCAACAACAACCCCTGCTGACCCGGGTCCCCTTGCCCGGGTGACACCGGCCGGCGCCCGCCGCATCCCCGCGGCG
>NZ_JBHTVQ010000105.1:0-13113 GCF_042792855.1 Streptomyces sp. NPDC056600 | reverse complement strand
TGGATGAGGGGCCCTCCGTCGGAGGGCCCCTCATCCATGTGCCGCGTGCCGGCGCCGGTGCCGGGCGGCAGCCGTCAGGCGGCCGCGGCGGCGGCGCGGGCGTCCGGACCGTCCTGGGTGATCACCCGGGAGCGGGTCAGCAGGGCGCCGTCCCGGCGGACGAGCACGTCGTCCACGGTGAAGGTGGGCTGGAAGGAGACCTTGCCCTCGCGATCGGTCTGCGTGACCAGCGTGTAGTAGGAGACGCGGACGGTGTCCTCGTCGGCGGGGTCGGCCTCGATCAGGAGGTGGCCGAACCAGTGCCGGGTGGCGATGTCCTTGTACCGGGGCAGGGCCGCCCGCATCCCGGCGAGCATCTCCGCCCGGCCGCTCTGCCGCCGTCCGCCCGCGTGCACGATCTCGCCGTCCTCGGTGAAGGTCGCGGCGAAGCCCTCGATGTCCAGGCTGTCGACCCGCCGCATCTGCGTGGCGTAGAAGGTCTGCACCTCGGCGTACAGGTCACCGGTGACCTGTGGGCGGATCCCGACCGACTGAGACATGGTGAACTCCCCTCGCTGCGGCGCCCCTTGCGGCTGCCGGCCATCACCGCCCACCGTGCCGCAAACGGCTGCAGCCGCACTGGAGCACCGGTCGCGGTCCGGGCTCAGGCGCGGCCGGTGGAGAGCAGCGCCCCCAGCACCTCGGGCAGGTCCTCGGCCCGCGCCACGATCAGCACCTCGCGGTCCGCGTCCCGGCACTCCACGACCTGGGTGGGCGCGCTCCCCCGGCCCTGCGGCAGGGCCTCGTCGGGCCAGCTCTCCCGGACCCGCACGACCTCCAGCACGGGCACCCGCACCCGCGCCACCCGGCCCGCGGGGTCGGGGGTGGCGGCCAGCAGCCCAGGGCCCACCACCAGACGGTCGAAGCCCTCCTTGCTGTACGGCACGTCACCCCGCACGAAGCCGGGCACGACCCGCTCCTCCGCCGGGGTCCGAGGGCCGACCGGCACGTCCCGGCGTTCCCTCGGCGGCCGCGCCGACGTCCGCAGCACGAAGGGCACGGCCACCACCGCCGCGCCCGCCATCAGCCACGCCCCTGCGCGCAGCGCGTCCTCGGGACCGCTCGCCGAGAGCCCGATCGGCAGGCCGCCCACCGCGGCCACCACCGCCGCCACGAGGACGACGCCGACCGGCACCGCCTCCCGCCCCGTCACCCGCCGCCCCAGTCCCCGCTGTCGCCGCCGCAGCCAACCCGCCGTCCACAGCGCGGCGACCGTGGCCGGCGTGAGCAGCAACAGGAACACCAGGGGCGGCCGCCAGGCGAGCAGAGGCGAACCGGTCACCGTGTCCCGGTGCGGCCCCTGGGCCACCTCGACCGCCGAGCCGCGCCAGACGACGATCCCGGCCCGCTCGCCGACGGAGGCGCCGAGACCGCCGCGCAGCCCGGCCATGGTCACCTTCCGCACGGACCCGTCGGCGAGGCGGAGCGTGAGCCGGTACGCGCCCCTGCTGCCGCGGCGCAGGCGCTCCACCTCGGTGACCTCGGCCCGCGTCACCGTCCGGCAGTCCTCAACGGCCCGCCCGGCGCGGCACACCGGCGCCGCCTCGTACGCCCGCAGATCGCCCCACGGCCGGGGCAGCCAGATCAGCGCGGTCACCAGCACGGCCAGGACGCCCACGACGCCGGCCCGGGCCCACGCCCTGGGCGCCATCTCCCGCGGTCGGTACGCCGGCATCCCGCCCTCGCCCCCTCACCCCTCGGGACCGAGGACGCACCACCGATCTTCCCCGGTTCCACCGACCCCGCGGAGGCCCCCGTGGAGGGGGCCGGAACGCGCATGCCCCACGGTGGCGAACCACGGGTCCCCGCCGACGGCGAAGAACTGCCGCCCCCGCCGTGTGCACGGCGGGGGCGGCAGTCCGAGGAAGGTGCGGGTCAGTGCATCGGCACGGCCGCGGCCTTCGTCTCGCCCGCCGTCGCGGCGGGCTTGTTGCGCGGCAGGAAGAGGGCGGGGACCAGGCAGGCCGCGATCAGCACCAGGGCGATCAGGAAGGTGCTGCCGAACGCCTCGGCCAGGTCCGTCCTGCCCTGCAGGAGCAGCTCCGGCGGAACCTGGTCGACCGGCACCTTGCCCTGCATGACGGCGCTGTACGCACCGGCAGCCTGGCTGTCGAGCACGTGGTTGGTGAAGATCACCGACATGACGGCGGTACCGATCGAGCCCGCGGTCTGCTGGACGATGTTCATCATCGTCGAGCCCCGCGCGATCTGGTGGTCGGTCAGCGTGCTCAGGGCCGCGGACATGATCGGCATCATCGTGACGCCCATGCCCATGCCCATCACGAACAGCGAGCCCAGCAGCACGGCGTACGAGGTCTCCGCGCCGACCTGGGTGAAGACGGCCATGGCCGCGCCGATCACCACGATGCCGCCCAGGACCAGCTTGCCCGGGCCCATCTTGTCGGTCAGGCGACCGCCGATGGGCATGGTCAGCATCGCGCCCAGGCCCTGCGGCGCCAGCAGCAGACCCGTCTTGAGGGTGCCCTCGGCGCGGACCTGGAGGAAGTAGCTGGGGAACAGCAGCATCGCGCCCATGAACGCGACCGAGAACAGCGTCATGGTGACCACGGCGATGGTCACGTTGCGGTTCTTGAAGAGGCTGAGGTCGATCAGCGCGTCCGCCTTGCGCAGCGCGTGCGCCACGAAGGCCACCACGAGCACCAGACCGATCAGGCCCGGCACCAGGACCTTGGTCGCGGTGACGGTGCCCTCCTCCGGGATGGAGGAGACGCCGTACAGGAACAGGGCGAGACCCGGCGAGAGCAGCAGCATGCCGACGAAGTCGAAGGACGCGGACGGCTGCGGGTCGTCCTTGGGCAGCACGATCCACGCGCTGACCAGGGCGACCGCGCCGATCGGGACGTTGATCAGGAAGATCCACTGCCAGCTGGCCGCCTCGATCAGCCAGCCGCCGAGGATCGGGCCGCCGATCGGGCCGAGCAGCATGGGCACGCCCAGCACGGCCATGACGCGGCCGACGCGCTCCGGGCCGGCGGCCCGGGTCATGATCGTCATGCCCAGCGGCATCAGCATGCCGCCGCCGAGGCCCTGCAGCGCACGGAAGGCGATCAGCGGGCCGATGTCCCAGGCGAGGGTGCACAGCGCCGAACCGCCGACGAAGAGCACGATCGAGGCCAGGTACAGACGCCGGGTGCCGAACCGGTCCGCCGCCCAGCCGGTGATCGGGATGACCGCGGCGAGGGCCAGGGTGTAGGCCGTCATCGTCCAGGCGACGGTGGCGTACGTCGCGTCGAACTCCTTCATCAGGGTGGGCAGCGCGACGCTGACCACGGTGACGTCGAGGATCGACATGATGGCGCCCAGGACGACCACGCCGGCGATCTTGAGAACGCCGCTGTCCAGCTTGTCCGCCGCCTGCGGACCGGCTTCGGACCCGGGAGGTGAGCCCGTGTCAGTGCTCATGGAAAGGGTTCCTTCTCTCAGTAGTCACGCGCCGGGGCCCCCATCGGCCCGACGGTGTGCACCAGGGCCGCGCGCGTCGGTGAGCGTGCCTGGGGCGGCCGGCGAGGAGCCGGACCGGCGGTGCGGCGTCCCTCGTGACAACCGCCGCCCTGCGACGACCTCCGGCAGGTCCGCGACCTCTGGGTCGTCCGGCTTCGCCACCGGGGGATGATATCGAAATCGGACTTATGCCGGGCACGAATTATGCCCCGGTGCACCGACAGTCCCCACCCGGGGTCACCCGGGCCCCACGAAGCCGCCCCGGGCCCACGCGCAGGGGAGCGGGGCCCGGTCCGCCGCACCGTCCGCACGGTCCACCCGTGCCCTCCGCAGCGGTCCGCAGCGTCGTCCCAGGCTCCGCGGACCGCGCCCTTGCCCGGCGGGATCCGCCCAGGTGAAGACGTCGCCATGCCGGGCGGGCCGGTGCCATACTGGCGCACCTTGGCATCGGCGGAGCGGACGGGGGCGCGATGGACCAGGCGGTGACCACAGCCATGCTGCGGGTGACGGACGTGCACAAGTCGTACGGGCGGGGCGTCGGCGCCGTGCACGCGCTGCGGGGTGTCTCCTTCGAGGTCCCGCGGGGTGAACTCGTGGCCCTCAAGGGGCGTTCCGGCTCGGGCAAGACCACGCTGCTCAACATCGTCGGCGGCCTGGACGAGCCGGACGGCGGCAGCGTCGTGGTCGACGGGCTGGACCTGCGGGAACAGGGCGAGGACGCGCTGCTCGCCCTGCGCCGGGAGCGCATCGGCTTCGTCTTCCAGTCCTTCGGGCTCATCCCCGTGCTCACCGCCGCCGAGAACGTGGGCGTGCCGCTGCGGCTGCGCGGCGCCGACCCGCGGGAGCGGGAGGAACGCGTCGGCCTGCTGCTGTCCCTGGTGGGCCTGGCGGACCACGCGGCGCAGCGGCCGGGCGAGTTGTCGGGCGGGCAGCGTCAACGCGTGGCCATCGCCCGCGCTCTGGCGAACAGCCCGTCGATCCTCATCGCCGACGAGCCGACCGGTCAGCTGGACGCGGAGACCGGCCACTCGGTGATGGAACTGCTGCGCGCGGTGGTCCGCAGCGAGGAGATCACCGCGCTGGTGGCCACCCACGACACCACACTGCTCGACCTCGCCGACCGCGTGCTGGAACTGCGGGACGGCGAGATCACCGAGCTCGACGGGACGAGCTTGCACGGGTAGCCCTCCAGCATCCCGCCGTAGGTCGACCACATGCGCAGCTCGGTGAGTTCGACCTGGCGGCCGGAGGACAGCACCACTCGGCTCAGGGACATCAGCCGCGCAACACCCACCGGCCGACGATCAGGCTGACGAACGCGCCCATCATCAGGATCGACTGCGCGAAGAGGTACACGCTGCCCGTCACCCGCCGGGTCCCCTCCGGCGGCGCGGGCGGCAGCAGGACGTCAGCGCCGCGCACAGGTGTCCCCGGTTCGCCGACGCCGCGCCGCGGCCGGCGTTGGTGATGGCTGAGGAGCACTGTCACCCCGAGCGAGCAATGGCTTGCCGTCCGGAAGTACGTTCCGGCGGACTGCTGCTGTATCACCTCGTACCAGTGCATCGACGAGAATCCTTCCAAGATCGTCAAGAACGGCGAGGGTGATCGTCCCACGCCGGCCGGCGGCACGTCAGGCGGATTTCGTCCCGTCCGACGGGCCCCAGGAGGCCGCGCTCCGGCCTAGGCGGGACCGTCCCCGTGGGCGTCGTCGGGGCGGACGGCGATGTGGTCGGGTTCCAGTTCCAGGGCGACGCGGTCGCGCATGCCCAGGGCGCGGGTGTACTCGGCGGGCAGCTGGAGGCGGCCGGCCCGGTCGAGCATCGCGTACTCGCGGGCGACCAGGCTCTCCTGGCCTGTGGCGGAGTCGACCTCGCTGCGGCGAAGGACCTCCGTCGAGGTGCGTCCGTCCCGGATGGCCACCGTGCGGCGGACCTCGGAGGCGACGGACCGGTCGTGGGTGACGATGACGATGGTGGTGCCCAGCGCCTCGTTGGCGGTGCGGAACGCGGCGAACACCTGCTCCGCGGTGTGCGAGTCGAGCTCGCCGGTGGGCTCGTCGGCGAGCAGGATCGCCGGGTCGTTGGCGAGGGCCACCGCGAGGGCGACGCGCTGCTGCTGCCCGCCCGACATCTGCTGCGGCCGGCGGTCGCGGCAGTCGGCGACCTCCAGCAGTTCGAGGAGTTCCATGGCGCGCTCGGCACGGCGGCGGCGCCGGCCCCCGGTGCCGGCCAGCTGGAGGGGCAGCGCGACGTTCTGCGCGGCGGTGAGGTAGGGCAGGAGGTTGCGTGAGGTCTGCTGCCACACGAAGCCGACGGTGCCGCGGCGGTAGGCGAGGCGCTCCTTGGCGCCCATCGTGAGCAGGTCGTGCCCGGCGACGCGGGCGGCGCCCGCGGTGGGCCGGTCCAGACCGGCGAGGATGTTCATCAGGGTGGACTTGCCGCTGCCGGAGGCGCCCACCAGCGCCATCAACTCCCCCTTGCGCACCAGGAGATCGAGGCCTTGGAGCGCCTGGACCTCCACCCCGTCGGCGGAGAAGATCCGCACCAGCCGGTCGCAGGTGATCAGGGCGTCGTGCCCGTAGGCGGCGGCGTCGCGCGCGGCCAGGGCGCGGTCGGCGAGCTCGTGGAAGGTCGGGCTGTCGGTCATCGGCTGCTCCTGGGCGGACGGAGGGACACCGGCCGGTGCCGGGGAGGGCGTGGTCCTGACGTGGTGACGGTCATCTACCGGTCCCCCAGCCTGAGTTCGGGCGCCGAGCCACGCCGGGAGGTCCACCATGCCTGACCGGCCGGCACGCCGACGGCCAGCAGCAGCACGACGAGTGCCGGGACGGTCAGGGAGAGCGGATCGGCGCGCAGCGCGACCGTGTCGACGGCGGACGGGGAGGTCAGCGCGACGGCCGTGAGGTCGACGCCGGGCGCCGTCAGGCGGATGCCGGCCCAGCCGGCGAGCACGCCGCCCACCGCGGCCGGCAGGGCCTGCGGGAGGGCGGTGAGCACAAGCAGCCGGCGGCCCTGCGCCCGGGTCATGCCCATGGTGCGCAACCGGGCGAGCAGGGCGCGGTGTTCGGGCGCGGTGCGCAGCACGGTCAGCAGCAGGGCGAGGACCGCGTAGCCGGCGCCCGCGAGGACGGCGGCCGCGTAGAGGCGTTCCGCGCCGGACTGCAGCGGTGAGCCGACGTTCCGGGCGTGTTCCTCGGCGCGCAGCCGGACGGTCGTCTCCAAGTCCTCGGCGCCCGCGGCGTCTGCGGCGTCCGCGGTGCCCTCGGCGTCCGAGGTCCCCGCCGCGCCCGTCGCGCCCGCCGCGTCCCGCGCCGCCGCGCGGAGCGCCTTGCCGTCCAGGGCGTCCCCGGTCAGCAACAGGGTGGTCGCCCGGGCCGCGTCGCCGGGGAGACCGGCCCGGTCCACGACCAGGAACTCGTCCCCGACGACGGCCGGTGTGCGGTCCCGGACCGTGACGATCCGTAGGGTGACGGTGCTGCCGTCCGGCAGCCGAACGGGGGCCGGGGCGGTGCCGTACCGCTCGGCCAGGCCCGGCGAGGCCAGCGCGGGCAGCGGCTGGTCGTCACCGGAGTCCGCGTCGCCCGCGGTGCCGGGGGCCGCCGCGCGCAGGTCGGCGGCGTCGAACGCGCCGAGGCCGGTCCGTCGCGACAGGTCCGCGTAGGGGCCGGGATCGACCCCGGCCAGCGGCACCGGCTCGGTGTCCTGCAACGGCCGGGCCTCGTAGGCGACACCCGCCTCCACGGCGTCGCGGACGCCGGGCAGCCGGCGGACACGGTCGGCCAGGCCACGCGGCAGGACGCCGGAGGCGCTCTCCACCCGGGCGTCGGCGCCGACGGCGAGGAGCGCGGCCTGGTCGCGGGCGGCCGTCACCCCCGCCAGGACCGAACCGCCGAACGCGGCCGTCGTCAGGGCGACGATCAGGGCGAGCAGCGGCAGTACGGCGAGGCCGGAGGCGCGGGCCGCGTGGGCCAGCGACAGCGGGACCACCGGCCCGCGCGCCCGGGCGGTCGCCCGGCTCAGCGCACGCAGCGGCAGCGGGTGCAGGCGCACCAGCAGCAGGGCCGTGACCACGCCGGTCAGGACAGGGGCGCCGGCCACCGGTCCGGTGCTGCCGGACCCCTGACGGCGCAGCGCGAGGACCGCGGCCACCGCGACGACCAGGACGGTCAGCTCGGCCACCGTGCGGCGCCGGGACGGCCGTGCGGTGGCGAGGTCCTCCCGGACCTCGTGCAGACGGACCGTGCGGTGGGCCGCCGCCGCGCGCAGCGGCAGGACGAGGCAGGCGAACAGGGTGACGGCGACGGCCGCGGCGACGGCGGCCCCTGTGCGGGCGCCGGGCAGCAGGAACAGCGCGGCCGCGAGTCCGAGCGCGCCGGCCGGCACGGCGACCACAGCCGTCTCCGCCAGGAGCCGCAGGGCGAGGCGGGGCAGCGAGGCGCCGCGGGCCCGCAGCAGGGCCAGTTCCGCGCGACGGCGCTCGGCGGTCACCGCGCCGGCCATGGCGAGGACGATCACCGCGAGGGTGCCGGCGCCGACGGCGGCGAGGAGCAGCAGCGGCGAGATCCCCGCGCGCAGCCGGGCGTGGCTCGCGAGGACCTCGTCGAGGCCGGTCTGGGTCTCCATGTCCTGGTCGACGGCCGACCGCAGGTGCTGCGCCCCGGGGCCCGTCTCCAGGGCGGCGACGGCGGACGACAGCCGGTCCAGGTCGTGGGCGCGCAGGGCATCGAGATCGGGGGCCAGGTGCCAGTAGCGGGTGAGTTCGTCCTCGCTCCTGACGCCGAGGAGGGCGGGTCCGGCGTCGGGGGCGAGGAGCAGGCCGCCGAGCCAGTAGTAGTCCGCCGGGATGCTGCCGGGCACCTGGCTGAGCGCGGGGGCGCGCAGCACCGGCAGCGTCGCCCAGTAGGCGCCCTGGGGCGCACGCGGGACGACGATGCCGCTGATCCGCACGGCGAGCGGTGTGCCCTCCACGTCGGGCAGGTGGATCACGGAGCCCACCTCGATGCGCAGCGCGCGGGCGGTGTCCTCGGTGACGACGGCCTCGACCTGCTCGGTCGCCGCGGTCACCGGGCCGTCGGTGCGGGGCATCCGGCCCTCGGTGACCCGGGCGTGGGAGTCCAGGTCCTGCTGGACGGCGACGACCATCTCGGCGGGGACGTCGGAGGGCCGGGGAAGCCAGTCGTCGAGCGGGACGACGGTGGAGCGCACGCCGTACGACGACTGTTCCCGGTCGGGTGCGAGCGGCGTCCGGGCGGCGCCGAGGACCTCGGCCTGCGCCGTGGCCAGCGCGTCGGGGCGCAGTGCGGCCTCGGCCTCCTCGTAGCCGGACCATCTGGCGGGGGGCGCGGTCACCCGCACGGTCGTCAGATCCGGAAGCGCCTCCTCGACCGCCCGGCGCAGCCCGGCGTCCCCGTACCGGTCGACGGCGCGCGGGTAGGCGGCGGCCAGCGCGGCGGTCACGGCCACCAGCAGCGCGAGGGCCAGGGAGGTGCCGGCGAAGGCCCGCAGCCGGGTCCGCAGTCCGGCCGGCCCGGACGGCCGCGCCTGTCGCGCCGCCGTCCCCGTCTTCCGCCCGGCCGCCGCCGGTTCACCTTCGGACCGCGCCGCCTCGCGGTCGCGCCGTGTGGGCTCGCCGTCGGACTGTCCGGATTCGCGGTCGGGGCGCGCCGAGGCGTGCTCGGGCGTCTCGCGCCCGCGCTCGGGCTGCGTGGTCACTGCGTCACCTCGTCCCTGAGGGTCACCACGGGTCTGGCCCGCCGGAGTGCGAGGGCCGCGGTCACCAGGGCGGGACCCGCGGCGATGGCCGCCAGCAGGGCGGCGAGGGGGGCGAGGGGCAGTTCGACCAGCACCGGCGGGAGCGGCCGGGCGGCCTCGCCGGTGAGGATGACCAGGGGCACGAGGACGTGGGTGAGTACCACGCCCAGGGCGGTGCCGACGGCCAGCGCCAGGGCCACCAGGACGCCGTGCTCGACGGCGATCAGCCGGGCCAGGCGGCGCTGCGGGGTGCCGAGGGCGCGCAGCACGGCGAACTCGCCGTCCCGGGCCCGCATCGCCCCGGCGGCGCTCACCGCGAAGCCGAGCGAGACGAAGAGGACCGTGACCGCGGCCGCCGCGAGCAGCGCCGCCTCGGGGGCCGCCCCGAACGGGTCGTCCCGCAGCTCGGCCGCCGTCTCGTCGCGGACCACCACCTGTTCGGCGTCGACGCCGGGCAGGTCCCGCGCGGCCTTGGCCGTGGCCGCCGGGTCGCGGGTGCCCAGCCACCACTCGCCGGGCCGCAGCCCTTCCCCGTCACGGGCGCGCAGCACCCGGTCGACGGCCCGGAGGTCGACCAGCACGGCGCCGCCGTCCTCGGCGGTGGCCTGCGTGGTGGGCAGGGCCGTCGCGGTGCGGACGATCCGGACGGGCACCGGACGGCCGTCGAACCGCACCTCCGTGCGCTGCCCGACACGGGCGCCGGCCGCGGTGAGGAAGCGCTCGGTGGCCACCGCCGGCACCTCGGGGGCAGCGGGCTGGGCGACCTCCAGCCGGAACGCCGGGGCGGCGACGGGCGGGCTGTCGGGCAGCAGGAACCCGGTGCTGTAGGTCAAGGTGACGGGGGCCGTCGACGTGACGCGGGGGCGGGTCGGCAGGGAGGTGTCCTCGGGCGCCGCGGTGGCGGCCGAGTCGCTCTCGACCGCCGTCGCCCACCGCGTCGGCAGGGACAGTTCGCGGGTGCCGCCGTCGGCCTCCCGGGCGGTGAGCGCGCCGAGGACCAGGCGGTGCCGGTGGGCGCGGCCGGCCGGCTGCGGCGTCTGCAGCTGTATCCCGGTCCATGCCAACGGGCCGCGGGCGCCGTCCAGTTCGGGGGTGAGCCGGTGGGGGCGGCCGTCGGCGGCGAGGTGGCCGGAGGGTATCTCGTGGGAGGTGCCGTACCGGTCGCGCAGGGTCAGCGTGACATCCGCGCCCTCCCCCGGCCGTGAGCTGTGCAGGGTGGCGGTCAGCGTGAGCCCCCGGGTGCCCGCCGGCACCTCGACGCCCGTGGGCGTCCCGCGCGGCGCGAGACCGGCGGTGAGCGGGCCGTCGGTGAGGTCGTGCCGCGCGAGCACCGCCCGGCCCGCCTGCCGGGTGTCCAGCGCGAGGACGGTGGCGTGGCGGCTGCCCGGGAGCAGCACCGTGCGGCGGACGGCGGGGACGACGGCGTCGACGTCCGAGAGCCCGGCGAAGACGTCGCCGCGGCCCACGCCGCCGCCTCCGGGGTCCAGGACGCGCACGTCGGCGCCGGCCCGGAAGTCGGCCTGGTCGTCCTGGGACCGCTGCCAGGACGCGCCCTGCCCGATCGCCGTCACGCCCAGCGCGACCGAGATCACCACGAGCAGCACCGGGCCGGCGTTCCTCGTCGGCCGGCGGCTGAACTGCCAGCCGACCATCGCGGCGGTCAGCCCCCGCCCCCGGACCAGGAAGCGCTCGGCGAGCCGCGCCAGCAGGGGCAGCAGCCGCAGCACCAGGACCGTGCCGGCGAGCAGCAGCAGCGCGGGCGCCACCACCAGCAGCGGGTCGACGCCGAGGACGCCCTCACGGTCGGCGGTGACGGCGCCGGAGCGCCGCCCGCCGAGCATCCACAGGGCGATCCCGGCCACCGCGAGCAGCCCGATGTCCGCCCCGGCGCGCAGCGGCGCGGGCAGCGCCCCCGACCGCGTCTCGGCAAGGCCGGTGTCCGGCGCCCGCAGCGCCGGGACGGCGACCGCCAGCGCGCACAGCACGGCCACGGCCGCGGAGACCGCCCACACCTCGGGCCCTCCGCCGGCCGACACGTCGATGCGCACGCCGGTGCGTCCCAGCGCGCCCTGGCCCGACAGCAGCCGGGTGAGCGGCCCGGACAGCAGGGGCGCGAGGACCACCGCCGGCAGGGAGATCAGCAGGGCCTCCAGCCCGGCCAGGCCGGCCGCCCGCCCGCGGGCGGCGCCGCGCGCCCGCAGCAGCCGGGTCTCGGCCGTGCGCTCGGAGTCGAGCAGCCGCGCCATCAACAGCAGGGCGCAGGCCGCGAGCAGGGCCAGCTGGACGGCGACGATCAGCACGCTGGAGCGGGTGACGAGCAGGGAGCGTTCGACGCGGTCGAGGACGTCGGGCAGTCCGGTGGCCGCGACGGTGGTGCCGCTGAGCTCGGGCCGCTCGCGCAGCTCGGCGCTCTCCGTGCGGGCCGCCTCGCGCAGCGCGTCGATCCGTCCGGTCGTCAGGGACGCGTAGTCCGCGGACGCCAGCCAGCCCGACTCCCCCGCGCTCACCCGCCCGGACGCCGTCACGCCGCTGGTGGTGAGCAGGGGGCCGTAGGTGGTGAACCCGGCCGCCTTCACGCCGCGGCCGCCCAGTTCGTCGAGCTGCCAGTAGGGCGCGCCGGCGTCCAGGGGCCGGTACACGCCGGTGATCAGCACCCGCACGGCCGGGCCGCCCAGCCGGTCGGCGACGGTCAGGCGGTCGCCGGGCGCGATCCCGAGCCGCCGGGCGGCGCTCTGCGGCAGCGCCGCCTCCACGGGGCCGCCCGCTCCCGCCTCGCGCGGGAGCCGGCCGGTGACGGTCCGCACCTGCGTGGGGTCGACGGCGGCGAAGTGGACGAGGTCGGGGTTCCCCTCCCGCTCGGAGGCCGGGCGCAAGGAGAGCGGCAGGGCGTAGGGGCCGGAGCGCTGGAGGGTGCCGACCCGCACGGGCAGCCCGTCGAAGACCTCGCGGGCCCCCGCCCGCACGGCCTTGTCGGCCGCCTCGCGGTCACCGGCCGGGACGTCGGCCTTCACGACCAGGGCGGTCTCGGCCGCGGTCCGCTGCCCGGCGAGCGAGCGCCGCAGCGCGGCGTCGCCCACGGCGCCCGAGTACGCGGTGAGCGCGGCCAGCACGGCCGTGGTCAGCGTGACGGTCAGCAGCGCGGCGCCCAGGAGTGCTCGATACCCCCGGGCCCGCAGCACGACGAACCGCAACATGCCCGGTGGCACGCCTCGTTCCCCCACCGAATCCCCCGATCCCACCCCTGCGGACCGGAACACTTGCGGTGTCTGAGCCGTGCGGGTGCAGGACGGAATTGTAGGACCGGGTTCGATCACCTGGTGACCGGAAGGTGGCTGATTCTGCCGGATGCGGGAATCGTTACCTGGCCGGACGGGCTCCGGTCGCTGCCGCCCGCCCCGCTCCCGGCCCTCCGGCCACTTAACTCGCCTTTACTTACGCCTATTTGACATGTAGTCCCGACATGGGGGCAGGCGCATGACACGACAGAAGCGAGCCGACCTCAACGGGAGTGAGCAATGACGAGTTACGGGAACCCCTCGGCCGCGTCCTCCGGATCGCGCACCAACGGCCTGGCGATCGCGAGCCTGTGCTGCGGCATCGTCGGCCTGTTCATCATGAACATCATCCTGGGCCCGCTGGCCATCGTCCTCGGCGTCGTGGCCCGGCGGCAGGCGGGAGCGAAGAACGGCGCCGGTCTGGCCAAGGCGGGCATCATCCTGGGCGTCGTCGACGTGGTCCTGTGGCTCGTGCTGCTGCTCGTGGCCGCCAACAGCGGCGGCTTCAGCTGGTACGTGGGCGGCTGACACACCCGACGCGCGAAGCCCCGCACGACGAAGAGGCGCACCCGGCCCACGGCCGGGTG
>NZ_JBHTVQ010000104.1:0-13172 GCF_042792855.1 Streptomyces sp. NPDC056600 | reverse complement strand
CCGCCCGTGTTCATGTGCCTGCCACCTCCGAGATCTACCCCCCCTAACTCGGCGGCTGCGTCTGTTGTGTATAAGCGCCCGGGGCGGGGCGGCCCCGCCCCGCCCGGCCCTCCCCCCGACGCCCGCGCCGCCGCAGCCGCACGCGGTGCCGGACGCCCCGGATCAGACGGGCCGCAGCCAGACGGTGGCCAGCGGCGGCACGGTCATCCGCAGGAACCCGTCCTGCCGCCGCTCCAGCACGCCCTCGTTGCGGACGTCGCTGCCCCCGTACCGCAGGTCGTCCGTGTTGAGCGTCTCCCGCCAGGCGTGACCCGCCTCCTCGGGCACCCACAGCGCGTAGTCGTGCCGCACCACCGGGGAGAAGTTGCTGACCGACAGCAGCGGCGCCCCGTCGTGGCCGTACCGGACGAAGGCCAGCAGGTTGTCGTCGGCGCTGTCGCAGGCCACCCACCGGAAACCGGCCGGGTCGGTGTCCCGCTGCCACAGCGCCGGCGTGTCCCGGTAGTGGCCGTTGAGCTCACGCACCAGGTGCTGCACACCCTCGTGGTCCGCGCGGGCCCCGTAGGCGGCGTCCAGCAGCCACCACTCCGGCCCCCTCTCCAGCTTCCACTCGTCGCCCTGCGCGAACTCCTGGCCCATGAAGAGGAGCTGCTTGCCCGGGTGGGCCCACATGAAGGCGAGGTAGGCGCGGTGGTTGGCGCGCCGCTGCCACCAGTCGCCCGGCATCTTGGAGACCAGCGCCTGCTTGCCGTGCACCACCTCGTCATGGGAAATGGGCAGCACGTAGTTCTCGCTGTAGGCATAGATCATCGAGAACGTCATCTCGTGGTGGTGGTACTTGCGGTGCACCGGCTCGTGGCTGATGTACTCCAGCGAGTCGTGCATCCACCCCATGTTCCACTTCAGGCCGAAGCCCAGGCCACCGCTCTCGGTCGGCCGGGTCACGCCCTCCCAGGCGGTCGACTCCTCGGCGATGGTCACCACCCCCGGGTTGCGCCGGTAGACGGTGGCGTTCATCTCCTGGAGGAAGCGCACCGCGGCCCAGTCCTCCCGGCCGCCGTGCTCGTTGGGCTGCCACTGCCCGTCCTCACGGGAGTAGTCCAGGTAGAGCATCGAGGCGACGGCGTCCACCCGCAGGCCGTCGATGTGGAACTCCTCGCACCAGTAGACCGCGTTGGCCACCAGGAAGTTGCGCACCTCGGTACGGCCGAAGTCGAACTCGAAGGTGCCCCAGTCCGGGTGCTCGGCGCGCATCTCGTTGCCGGGCTCGTACAACGGGAAGCCGTCGAAGCGGGCCAGCGCCCAGTCGTCCTTCGGGAAGTGCGCCGGCACCCAGTCCATGATCACGCCGATGCCGGCCCGGTGCAGGCTGTCGACCAGGAACCGGAAATCGTCCGGACCGCCCAGCCGGGCGGTGGGGGCGTAGAAGCCGGTGACCTGGTAGCCCCAGGACGGGGCGAAGGGATGCTCGGCGACCGGCATCAGCTCGACGTGGGTGAAGCCAAGGTCCTTGACGTACTGCGGCAGCTGCTCGGCGAGCTGCCGGTAGGTGAGCCCCGGCCGCCAGGACGCCAGGTGGACCTCGTACACGGAGAACGGCGCCTCGTGCACCGGGCGGTCGCCCCGGTGCGCCATCCAGTCCTGGTCGCCCCACTCGTAGTGCGAGGCGGTCACCACCGAGGCGGTGGCCGGCGGGCACTCGGTGCGCCGGGCCATCGGGTCCGCCTTCAGCAGACGGGTGCCGTAGCTGGTGGCGATCTCGAACTTGTACAGGGTGCCCTCGCCGACGTCCGGCAGGAACAGCTCCCACACCCCGGACGCGCCCATCGAACGCATCGGGAAGGCGGTGCCGTCCCAGAAGGTCGCCTCCATCGCGACCCGCACCCCGGAGGCGTTCGGCGCCCACACCGAGAAACGGGTGCCGGCCACGCCCTGGTGGACCATCGGCTCCGCGCCCAGGGCCTTCCACAGCTGCTCGTGCCGGCCCTCGCGGATCAGGTGCAGGTCGAGCTCGCCCAGCGCGGGCAGGAAGCGGTACGGGTCCTCCGTCTCGACCTCGGCCTCCGGGTACACCACGTGCAGCCGGTAGACGGGGACCGCCTCGAGGGCGAGCGAGCCGCCGAACAGGCCGTCGCCCTCGTCGTTCAGCGGCACGTGCCTTCCGCCGTCGAGGACCAGGCTGACGCCGCGCGCCCCCGGCCGCAGGGCCCGGAAGACCACGCCGTCGGCCACCGGGTGCGCGCCGAGCAGGGCGTGCGGGTCGTGGTGACAACCGGAGAGCAGACGGTGCCGGTCACCCGCGTCCATCGGCGGCGCGGGCGGCGCGCCCGGAACGACGGGCCTGCGCACCACCGGGGCCGAGGCCCGGCGGCGCCCGGACCGGGCGGGCGCCCGGCCGGCGTCGGCCGCGCCCGCACCGCCCCGGCCGGACTCGGCGGGGGCGGTGGCGGCCACGGCGTTGTCGCCGGGCCGGGGGGCGGAGGGCTCGGGGGGAGCGGTCTCACGCAGTGCCATGGTCGGGTTCAGCCTCCTAGAACGGCGAGACGCCGGATCGCTGCCATCGGAACGGGGAGCCAGTCGGGCCGGTGCTTGGCCTCGTAGAGGACCTCGTACACCGCCCGGTCGGTCTCGTAGGCGCGCAGTACGCCGGGCTCGTCGCGGGGGTCCCACCCCGAGCCGCGCGCGTACCCCGCGCAGTAGGCCTCACGGCACTGCCGGGCCCACTCGGGGTGCCACGGCCGGCGGGTGCGGGCCGCGTAGTCGAAGGAACGGAGCATGCCCGCCACGTCACGCACCGGGGAGTGCGCGCTGCGGCGCTCCGCCAGCGGCCGGGACGGCTCGCCCTCGAAGTCGATGACGAACCACCGGCTGCCGGCCCGCAGCACCTGCCCCAGGTGCAGGTCGCCGTGGATGCGCTGGGCCGGCCGGTCCGCCTCCAGCGAGGCGAACGCCGCGGACAGCCCCGGCACGTACGGCCGCAGGTCCGGCACGGCACGGGCGGTGTCGTGCAGCCGCTCGGTCATCTCCTGGGCCAGCCGGCCCTTCTGCGGCGCGGCCTCCGGGCCGAGCGGCCCCCGCGGGAACGCGGCCGCCAGCGCCTGGTGGACCTCCGCGGTGGCCAGGCCCAGGGCGTGCGCCTCACGGGTGAAGTCGTTCTCCGCGGCCAGCGCGTTCAGGCCGAGCGTCCAGCCGTCCGTAGCGGAGGGCAGGAAGGGCTGCAGCACGCCGAGCGTGGCCTCGAAGGGCTGCGAGGTGCGGAACCAGGCGGTCGGCGCCGGCACCCGGGTGCAGCCCGTGCGCGCCAGTGCCCACGGCACCTCCCAGTCCGGGTTGACGCCGGGCTGGATCCGCCGGAACACCTTGAGGATGTACTGGTCGCCGTAGACCAGCGAGGTGTTGGACTGCTCGGCGGCGAGCAGCCGCGGGGCGAGCCCGGCCGGCAGGCAGACGCTGGTGTCGCGCTCGAAGCTGAGCGGTCCGGTGGTGCCGGGGTGGCGCAGCCGGTCGAGCAGCAGCGCCGCCGAACGGGGCTCGCGCAGGGCGTCGTAGACCGCCATGCCGGCCAGCGGGCCGGTGCCGGCCCGGCCGATGAACGCCTCCGCCAGGCGCGGCGGCAGCTCCCGCCGCGCCCCCAGCAGCAGTTGGTAGCAGTCGCCGGGACGGGAGGCGCCCGGGGTGGCCGGGCCGGTGTGCTCGGCGTGCACCAGCAGGTGCAGGCAGCCCGGGTGCAGCTCCGTCATGGACAGCAGCCGCAGATCGGTCACGGGCCGGTCCTTGCCCGCGAACCAGCGCTGCTGTGGCAGCCATTCGAGCAACAACCCCTTGAGGGAGGCCATGGGCTCGGCGGCGACCGGGCGGGCGGTGCGGAGCGATGCTGTCTTCGTCATGGCGTGTCCTTTCGCGGGCTCAGGCTCACAGTCGTCGGCTGGCGCGGGGTGCGACTCGGACGAGCCGGAACCAGTAGAAGCCGTGGCCTGCCAGGGTCAGCAGGTACGGCAGTTCGCCGATGGCCGGAAAGCGGACTCCGCCGAACAGTTCGACCGGGTGGCGTCCTTCGAAGGCGCTCAGGTCGAGTTCGGTGGGCTGGGCGTAGCGGGAGAAGTTGTGCACGCACACGACGGTGTCGTCCTCGTGTTCCCTCAGGAAGGCGAGCACCGCGGGGTTCGAGGAGGGAAGTTCGGTGTAGGTGCCGAGTCCGAAGGCCGGGTTCTCCTTGCGGATCTCGATCATCCGGCGGGTCCAGTGCAGCAGTGAGGACGGCGACGCCATCGACGCTTCCACGTTGGTGACCTGGTAGCCGAAGACCGGGTCCATGATGGTCGGCAGGTTGAGCCGGCCGGGGTCGCAGGAGGAGAACCCGGCGTTGCGGTCCGGCGTCCACTGCATGGGGGTGCGTACCCCGTCGCGGTCGCCGAGCCAGATGTTGTCGCCCATCCCGATCTCGTCGCCGTAGTACAGGACGGGGGAGCCGGGCAGCGACAGGAGCAGGGCGGTGAAGAGCTCGATCTGGTTGCGGTCGTTGTCGAGGAGGGGCGCGAGGCGGCGGCGGATGCCGATGTTGGCCCGCATCCGCGGGTCCTTGGCGTACTCCGCGTACATGTAGTCGCGTTCCTCGTCGGTGACCATCTCCAGGGTCAGCTCGTCGTGGTTGCGCAGGAAGATCCCCCACTGGCACTTCGCCGGGATGGCGGGGGTCTTCGCGAGGATCTCGGAGACCGGGTAGCGCGACTCCCGCCGGACGGCCATGAAGATGCGGGGCATCACCGGGAAGTGGAACGCCATGTGGCACTCGTCGCCGCCGGAGGCGAAGTCGCCGAAGTAGTCGACGACGTCCTCCGGCCACTGGTTGGCCTCCGCCAGCAGCACGGTGTCCGGGTAGTGCGCGTCGATCTCCTTGCGCACCCGCTTCAGGAACTGGTGCGTGGCCGGCAGGTTCTCGCAGTTGGTCCCCTCCTCGGCGTAGAGGTAGGGGACGGCGTCCAGGCGGTAGCCGTCCACGCCGAGGTCCAGCCAGAACCGCAGGGCCGCCAGGATCTCCTCCTGCACGGCCGGGCTCTCGTAGTTGAGGTCCGGCTGGTGGGAGAAGAAGCGGTGCCAGTAGTACTGGCCGCGGACCGGGTCGTAGGTCCAGTTGGACGTCTCGGTGTCGACGAAGATGATGCGCGCGTCGGCGTAGCGGCTGTCGTCGTCGGCCCAGACGTAGTAGTCGCCGTACGGGCCGTCGGGGTCCTTGCGGGACTCCTGGAACCACGGGTGCTGGTCGCTGGTGTGGTTCATGACGAAGTCGATGATCACGCGCATGCCGCGCTGGTGCGCGGCGTCCACGAACTCCACGAAGTCGGCCAGGTCGCCGAACTCCGGCAGCACGGCGGTGTAGTCGGAGACGTCGTAACCGCCGTCGCGCAGCGGCGACTTGAAGAACGGTGGGATCCACAGACAGTCCACGCCGAGCCACTGGAGATAGTCCAGCTTCGCGGTCAGGCCCTTCAGGTCCCCGACACCGTCGCCGTTGGAGTCGTGGAAGGAGCGGACCAGGACCTCGTAGAAGACGGCGCGCTTGAACCAGTCCGGGTCCCGGTCACGGGCCGGCGTGTCCTCGAAGGTGTCCGGAACGGGGTCGTTGACGGTCATGGCGCTGCGTTCCCTCCGGCCTGGACGTGGAAGCCCTGCACATGGAAGACGTGGGCCGGCCGCACGCCGGGCTCGAGACGGACGTAGTTGGCGCCGCTCCACCGGTAGGTCTCGCCCGTCAGCTCGTCCCGCAAGGGCACCGAACCGTGCGGGTCGACGCCCAGTCGGGCCAGGTCGGGGCGGACCGTGGCCTCCTGCGCGTGGTGCGGGTCGAGGTTGGCCACCACCAGCACCGTGTCGTCGCCCTCGCTCTTGCTGTACGCGATCACGGCGTCGTTGTCCGTCGGATGGAAGCACAGGTTGCGCAGCCGTTGCAGCGCCGGATGGCGTCGGCGGATGTCGTTGAGCTCGGCGAGCAGGGGGGCGATGGTGCGGCCCTCCCGCTCGGCCGCCTCCCAGTCACGGGGACGCAGCTCGTACTTCTCCGAGTCCAGGTACTCCTCGCTGCCTTCGCGCAAGGCGGCGCCCTCGCAGAGCTCGAAGCCCGCGTAGACGCCCCAGGCGGGGGAGAGGGTGGCCGCCAGGACCGCGCGGACCTCGAAGGCGGGCCGGCCGCCCTGCTGGAGGTAGGCGTGCAGGATGTCGGGGGTGTTCACGAACAGGTTGGGCCGCAGGTAGGCCGCCGACTCTCCCGACAACTCGCCGAGGTAATCGGTCAGTTCGTGCTTGGAGTTGCGCCAGGTGAAGTAGGTGTACGACTGCTGGAAGCCGACCTGGGCCAGCGTCTCCATCATGGCCGGACGGGTGAAGGCCTCGGCCAGGAAGATGACGTCGGGGTCGGCGGCGTTGATCTCGCCGATGACCTTCTCCCAGAAGACGACCGGCTTGGTGTGCGGGTTGTCGACGCGGAAGATCCGCACCCCGTGGTCCATCCAGAACCGCAGGACGCGCACGGTCTCCTCGACCAGGCCCGGCATGTCCTGGTCGAAGGCGATCGGGTAGATGTCCTGGTACTTCTTCGGCGGGTTCTCCGCGTACGCGATCGACCCGTCCGGGCGGTGGTGGAACCACTGCGGGTGCTTCTCGACCCACGGGTGGTCGGGGGAGCACTGCAGCGCGAAGTCCAGCGCGATCTCCAGCCCCAGCCCGGACGCCCTCGCCACGAAGGCGTCGAAGTCCTCGATCGTCCCCAGGTCCGGGTGGACCGCGTCGTGCCCGCCCTCCTGCGAGCCGATCGCCCACGGCACGCCGACGTCCCACTCACCGGCGGTCAGCGAGTTGTTCCGCCCCTTGCGATGGGTGCGCCCGATCGGGTGAATGGGCGGCAGGTAGACGACGTCGAAGCCCATCGCCGCGACGGCCGGCAGCCGCTCGGCCGCGGTGCGGAAGGTGCCGCTGACCGGCGGCCCGTCCTGCGGCACCACGGCGCCCTCGGAACGCGGGAAGAACTCGTACCAGGAGCCGTACAGCGCCCGCTCCCGCTCCACCAGCAACGGCATCGGCCGCGCCGCCGACACCAGCTCCCGCAGGGGGTGCCGCTCCACGGCATCCTCGGCGGCGGGGTCGAAGGCGGCGGCGAAGCGCTCGTCCACGTCCAGCGAGTCGTCGCCCAGCGCCCGGGCGGCGCGGCGGACCGCGTCCCGGCCCGGCCCCTTGGGCACTCGGCGGGCCGCGCGCGCGAACAGCTCGGCGCCCTCCTCCAGGACCAGACCCACGTCGATGCGCGCCGGAATCTTGATACGGGCGTGCCGCCGCCAGGTGGCCACCGGATCGCTCCACGCCTCCACGGTGTACGTCCACAGCCCCGTCCGGTCCGGCGTCACCAGGGCGCCCCACCGGTCGGTCCCCGGGGCCAGCTCGCGCATCGGCGTCCACCGCCCGGGGCGGCCGTCGGGATCCCGCAGCACGACATTGGCCCCGACCGCGTCATGGCCCTCACGGAACACCGTGGCCGTGACCTCGAAGGTCTCGCCGACCACTGCCTTCGCGGGACGTCTGCCGCACTCGACCGCCGGACGGACGTCGCGGACGGGAATGCGGCCGATGGCCGGGGGTCGCTTCATGGTTCTGCCTTCGTGAGCGGGATACCGGGGAGGAATCGGGGCGGGGCCGGTGGCGTCTAGCGGCCCGCGGGCGAACGGTGTCCGCCCGGAGGACCGCGCCGGCCGGCGGTCCGCCGCCCGCGCAGGAGCGGCGCCTCGCGCCGCTCCTCGCGCAGGTAGGGGACGGGACCGGAGCGCAGGTAGCGCTCGGCGGCGTCCGCCGCCTCGCGCGCGCAGCGCTTCCCCATCAGGGCGCACAAGGCGTAGCCCGAGTCCTCGAAGCGGTCGCGTACCGCCGGGTCGGCGGGGGATGCGAGCATCACCCGTTCCCAGGCCCGGTACCGGCTGAGGTCGCGGGCCACTTCGGCCTTGGCCGGGAGCAGCATGGGGCGGGCCCCCTCTCGATGCTTCGGACGGTTGCTGGGCAGGCTTGTCACCCATGGTGCACATGGGACCACGCAGCGTCTTGTTGGGGGTTCAACGACCGCTGGAGTCGTCTCGGGTTGCACGAACGGCGTAAGACTCTCACCCTGAAGGTGACTCAGAAGCGAACACCGCTCACGCTTCGTGTTCGGGGCTCGTGTCCGCCAAGTGGCACGAGGAGGCGGGGAGCTTCGCCGGTGAGGAGCCAACGAGATGAAGACCGCAGTGCCCTGCTACTACCACCTCGACGTGGAGGTCGGTCCGCAACGGGTCGACCAGGTCGGCCGGATCCTGGCCGCCCATCTCCGGTTCTGGAGCCTGGACAACCTCGTCGACCCGGTCCGCCGCGGCGCCGAGGTGCTGCTGCACGCCATCGAGGAGCACGCCGTCGACAAGAAGACCTCCATCGAGATGTGGTGGAACGGCCAGCACCTGATCACCGCGGTCGGGCAGAACGACCGCAACCTCCGCCCCGACCTCGAACTGCGCCCCTGCCTGACCCACATCGCCACGCACAGCGACGGCTGGGGCTGCTGCGACACGGGCGCCGGCCGGATCATCTGGTTCACCCGGCGGGCCCGTTCCGGGGAGAGGGTCCCGCTGGTGCCGGTCGGCCCCGACCCGCTGGTCACCGAGGCGCTCGAACTGCCGCGGGAGAAGCAGCGCGTCCTGGCCCTGGCCGGGTCCGCGCCGCCGCCGGAGGTCGCCGCCGTGCACGAGAGCGTGGTGACGCGGTGACCGCGCGCAGGACCGAGAGTGCCGGGGCGCCCGTGTGGAGCGGGCGCCCCAGCCCGCTGGGCGCCACCTACGACGGCCAGGGCACCAACTTCGCGCTCTTCAGCGAGGTCGCCGAGCGCGTGGACCTGGTGCTGGCGGACGACGACGGCTCGCACCGCACGGTGACGATGCACGAGGTCGACGGCTTCGTCTGGCACTGCTACCTGCCCGGCGTGGGCCCCGGCCAGCGGTACGGCTACCGGGTCCACGGCCCCTGGGACCCCTCCATGGGCCACCGCTGCAACCCGCGGAAGCTGCTGCTCGACCCGTACGCCCGCGCCGTCGACGGCATGCCGGACGACCACCCCTCGCTCTACGAGCGGGTCCCCCGCGGCCGCGCCACGGCCGACAGCGCGGGGCACACCATGCTGGGCGTGGTCACCGACCCGTACTTCGACTGGGGCGACGACCGTTCACCCGGACGGCCGTACGCGGACTCCGTCGTCTACGAGACCCACGTCCGCGGTCTCACCCGCACCCACCCCAAGGTGCCCGCCCGCCTGCGCGGCACCTACGCCGGCCTCGCCCACCCCGCGGTGATCGAACACCTCACCTCCCTGGGGGTGACCGCCGTCGAACTGATGCCGGTGCACCAGTTCGTCCAGGACGGCGTGCTGCAGGGCCGGGGCCTCACCAACTACTGGGGCTACAACACCATCGGCTTCTTCGCGCCCCACAACGAGTACGCCGCCCGCGGCACCCGCGGTGAACAGGTGAACGAGTTCAAGGCGATGGTGAAGGCCCTCCACGAGGCCGGGCTCGAGGTCATCCTCGACGTGGTCTACAACCACACCGCCGAGGGCAACGAGAAGGGCCCCACCCTCTCCTTCCGTGGCATCGACAACGCCTCCTACTACCGCCTGGTGGACGGCGACTGGGGGCACTACTACGACACCACGGGCACCGGTAACAGCCTCTTGATGCGTCACCCGTACGTGCTACAGCTCATCATGGACTCGCTGCGCTACTGGGTGACGGAGATGCACGTCGACGGCTTCCGCTTCGACCTGGCGGCCACCCTGGCCCGTCAGTTCCACGAGGTGGACCGGCTGTCGGCGTTCTTCGACCTGATCCAGCAGGACCCGGTGATCAGCCGCGTGAAACTGATCGCCGAACCGTGGGACCTCGGCGACGGCGGCTATCAGGTGGGCAACTTCCCGCCGCTGTGGTCGGAGTGGAACGGCCTCTACCGCGATGCGGTACGGGACTTCTGGCGGGCGGAGGACCACAGCCTGGCCGAGTTCGCCTCCCGGCTGACCGGCTCCTCCGACCTCTACGAGCGCGACCGCCGCCGGCCCCGCGCCAGCATCAACTTCGTCACCGCCCACGACGGCTTCACGCTGCGGGACCTGGTCTCCTACAACGACAAGCGCAACGAGGCCAACGGCGAGGACAACCGCGACGGCGAGAGCCACAACCGCTCCTGGAACTGCGGCGTCGAGGGCGAGACCGACGACGAGGGCGTCCTCGAGCT
The DNA here is from genome assembly GCF_042792855.1 of Streptomyces sp. NPDC056600. NCBI lineage: Bacteria > Bacillati > Actinomycetota > Actinomycetes > Kitasatosporales > Streptomycetaceae > Streptomyces > Streptomyces sp. NPDC056600. The sequence continues at coordinate 2,885 of NZ_JBHTVQ010000104.1, read as the reverse complement.
CCGCGCCCGGCAGCAGCGCAACTTCCTGGCCACCCTGCTGCTCTCCCAGGGCATCCCGATGCTCTGCCACGGCGACGAACTGGGCCGCACCCAGCGCGGCAACAACAACGCCTACTGCCAGGACAACGAGATCTCCTGGATCGACTGGCGCGGCCTCGGCGAGGAGCAGCGCGACCTGATCGACTACACCAGCCGCCTGATCACCCTGCGCCGCGAGCACCCCGTGCTGCGGCGCCGCCGCTTCTTCCGCGGCGAGACCCCGGTGCTCGAGGGCCGGCCGCTGCCCGACCTGGTGTGGCTGCTGCCCGACGCCACCGAGATGGCCGACGAGGACTGGCACCGCTCCGACGCCCACGCCATCGGGGCCTTCCTCAACGGCGACGCCATCGCGGAACGGGACTCCTACGGCCAGCGCGTGGTGGACGACTCCTTCCTGCTGCTGTTCAACAGCTACTGGGAGCCGATGACCTTCCGGCTGCCGTCGGCAGCCTACGGCGAGCGGTGGACGGCGCTGATCGACACGGCCGACCCGCAGGGGACGCCGGACGAGGCCGAGCACAAGGCGGGCACCGTGCTCGTCGTCGAGTCGCGCAGCCTGGTGGTGCTCTCCCGGCCCCCGCTGACGGCCTGACGGCGCGAGCCGCCGGTGGCGGCGACCCGGCACGGGCCGCCGCCACCTCGGCTTCAGGCCTTTCGTGTGCGGTCGGCAGCGGCGGGGAGACCGGGCGGCGTCAGCATCCGGGGCGGATCGGCGGGGACGACGTCAGAGCGAGGGCGGCGCTGCGCAGCCGGGTCTCCCAGGTCTGCCGGTCGAGCCCCAGCGCGTACTCCACGCAGCACGCGCACGACGGGATCAGCGTCAGGAACGACTGCTCCGCGGTGGTTCCGGCCTCCGTCTCCGTCCAGTCGACCGACGCCAGGCCGGAGGGCGTGATCTCCCCGGCGACGAGTCTCACCGCCGCCCGGCGCAGAGCGTGGCGCTCCGCCACGGTCGGGTCCGGCAGCCCGATGCCGGCCTCGCCGAGTGCGTCCACGAAGGCGTCGTGGATCTCGCCCGTGTCCGCTCTGCGAGGCAGTCCGGCGAGCTCACGCAGGGTGGGGGTGTCCAGTCCGGCTGCCAGCGCCTCGGCGGCGATCATCGGCAGCTCTTCCGGGTGCGTCCCGCCCGCCTGGTACCGGCACGCCACCAGGCCCAGGGACTCCAGCTCCCTCTGCGTCGAGGATTCGTTGTCCATGAATCCCACGATGACAGCACTGTTCCGGATCCCCGACCGAATTGTTCGCTGCCGGACGTCGCCGGGGGCCGGGGGAGGATCCGGGGGCCGCGCTCAGTCCACCCGGCCGCCGAGCGGGCCGGTGGAGCGGTGGTAGACGGTGAACAGGGCGCCCTCCGGGTCGCGCAGCACCGCCTCGCGGTCGGTCGCACGGAGCACCGAGCCGCCGTTCGCCTCGGCGCCCCGCACGCAGGACGGGACGTCCTCGACCGCGAAGTGCACGTGCCAGCGCGGCCGGATGGTGGGGTCGGGCGCGGAGCCGAGGGCGCCGGACTCGATCCGCGCCACCTCCTCGTGGTCGTTGACCACCACCACCTCCTCGCCGTCGTAGCGGACCTCGCAGCCCCCGGGACGGCCGGAGGCCCACTCGAAGACCTCGCCGTAGAAGATCGCCGAGTCGAAGGCGTCCCGGGTGCGCAGCCGGACGAGGACCGGGGCGGCCTTGCGCCAGGCGTCCCAGGAGCCGGAGATCTCGCCCTCCCAGATCCCGAAGGTGGCGCCGTCCCGGTCGGCGAGCAGGGCGGTGCGGCCGGGCGGCAGCGAGAGAGGACCGACCGCCAGGGTGCCCCCGCGCTCCTGGACCCGGGAGGCCGTCTCGTCGGCGCTCTCCACCGCGAAGTAGGCCGTCCAGTTGACCGCCATGTGCCACTGGCCGGCCACCGCGGCGACCCCGGCGACCGGCACGCCGTCCACCTCGGCCACCCGGAAGAGGTCGCCGAGCTTCATCGTCCGCCACTCCCAGCCCAGCACCGCGGTGTAGAACTTCTGGGTCACCGCCAGGTCGTGGCTGGTCAGGCTCACCCATACGGGTGCGCCCGAGATGGTGCGCGTCGAGCGCGGCCCGCCGGCACGCGGGGCGAGGGGCGTGCTGTCGTCGTTCATGGCAGTCATGGCAGTCCCACGTCCTGGAGTAAGAGGGCGCCCGGGCGAGGAGCGGCGCACACCGGTCCCCCACCAGTGTCCGGCCGGACCGGCTGCCGGTGCCTGTCGAGTACCCGGGCCGCTGCGCCGAAACGGTGGCCGTCGCCCGGTCCTCTCCCGGTGGCAGGCGGCCGGACGAATGGCGACGATGTAGAGGAGCCCGAGGAGCCTACGGGAGCCTACGCCGGACGCCGGAGGTCACGATGCGCACGCAGGACCGTCCGGGTGACAGCGAGAAGGACCCGGCGCCCGTCGCGCCGCCGCCGGAGGCGGTCGCCGGTGCCGCCGCCGACCGGGTGTTCGCCCTGGAGGCCGAGGTCGCCCAGCTGAAGGAGGCGGTCACCTCGCACGCCGTGGTGGACCAGGCGATCGGCAGCCTGGTGGCACTCGCACGGGTGACGCCCGACCAGGGCTGGGCGGTGCTCAAGGAGGTCTCCCAGCACACCAACGTCAAGCTGCGGCAGGTCGCCGAGACGGTGCTCCTGTGGGCGCGCACCGGTGACCTGCCCGAGGAGATCCGCACGGCCCTCGAGGAGGCGCTGATCAGCCGCCGCGCCTCGGCCGGCCGGCCCGTCGCCCGCTCGCGTTTCAACGCCGCCGGGCCCGGTCACTCCGGTCACTGAGCTCGCTTTCGAACGGCTCCCGGGACGGTTCGGCAGTGAGCCCGTCCCAGCCGCCCGGCCGCAAGGC
>NZ_JBHTVQ010000103.1:0-14046 GCF_042792855.1 Streptomyces sp. NPDC056600 | reverse complement strand
CCCACGCCGCCCCCCCCGCCCGCCGCCCCCACCAGCGACCGCGCGACCCGCCGGAGGCCCACCCCGCCCGCCCGCCGGCCCCGGCCGCACCCCCCCCGCCCCCCGCCGGGGCGCACGCCCCCGCCCGGGTCCGGGGGGGGGCCCCCCGCGCCGCCCACCGGACCGGCGGTCTCACCCCGGGGTGACGGAGTCCCCCGGGGTGACGGAGTCCCCCGCGGAGGCGGAGCCCCCGGCGGAACCTCTCGCCGAAGCGGAAGCCCCCACCGAGGCGGAAGCGGAGGCGGAAGCGGAAGCGGAGGCGGCCCCGGCCGCACCCTGCGCGGCGGCCCCCACCCCGCCCCGCCGGGCCAGCCGGTGGGCGCAGGCGACGGCCGCCGCGGCGACCAGCGCCACGCCCGCGCAGGCCGGCCACAGCGCCCCGGGCTCCGCCTCGTACAGGGCGCCGCCCAGCGGCGCGGCCAGCACCGTCCCGCTGATCGACACCCCCGCGTACAGGCTCTGGAACCGCCCCACGGCCCGCTCGGGGGCCTCGTCGGCGACGTACGCCGTGGCCGTGGTCTTGTAGAGGATCTCCCCCGCCGTCAGCACCACCGTCATGGTCGCCGCGGCGGCCACTCCACCGCCCGCGGCCAGCGTCGCGTACCCCGCGCCGACCAGCGCGAGCCCGCAGGCGACCACGAGCAGCGCGGGCCGGTTCCGCAGGGCCAGGGTCACCGGCAGTTCGAGGCAGAGGATCATCGCGCCGTTGACGGCGATCAGCCAGCCGTAGACCCGTGTGTCCAGCCCCTGTCCCGCCAGGTGCAGCGGGAAGGTCGTGTACAGCTGCCGGTAGGTGACGTCCACCAGCAGGATCCCGCCGAGCAGGAGCAGCAGCGCGGGCCGCGCCCTCAGCTCGGGCCACAGCCGTCCGCCCGCCGCCCGGCCCCCGGGACCTCCCGTGCGGGCGGCGCCCCGGGCGGGCACCACCCGGGCGGTCCACGCGGCGAAGAACAGGGTCCCGAGCCCGTCCGCGAGGAACAGCCAGTCGTACGACACCTGGGTGGCGACCAGCGCCCCCAGCGGCGGCCCCACCGCGAACCCCCCGTTGCTCGCACTGCGGATCACCGCGAACGCCTGCCGCCGCGCCCCCTCGGGCACGGTCACCGCGACCAGCGCCGAGTTGGCCACCCGCACCACGCCCAGCGCGTACTGGGCGAGCGGCAGCACCGTGGCGAGCAGCGGCGTCGGCAGCGCCGGGACGACGGCCAGCAACAGCCCCCCACAGGCGGACGCCGCCAGGAGGGTGCGGCGGTGCCCCCAGCGGTCGCCGAACCAGCCTCCGGTGAAGTTGCCGGCCATCAGACCGACGCCCGCCGCGCCCATCACCAGCCCCGCCCCGCCGGCGCCCACCCCGCGCGGCCCGGTCAGGTACAGGAAGACGAAGACGAACGTGAAGCTCGCGCAGGCGTTGACGAACACACCCACCGCGAGCAGCCACACCGCGCCCGGCAGTTCCCGCAGCCCTCGCACCGCGCCCATCCCCGTGCCCCCACCCGCCGGAGTCAGTTCCTTTTGGGAACGGACTATGTCAGCATGGCAACCTCGGGTCAACACGCCATCGAAGAAGCGAGTACCGCCATGGCCCAGCGCACCAGCCTGAACGACGCCTCCTGCGCCATCGCGCAGGCCCTGGACGTGGTCGGCGACTGGTGGACGCTGCTGATCGTGCGCGACGCCGCCCGCGGACTGCACCGCTTCGAGGAGCTGCAGCGCGAGCTGGGCATGTCCCGCAAGGTGCTGGCCGAGCGGCTGCGGCTGCTGGTGGAGGCGGGCGTGCTCTCCCGGGAGCGGTACCAGGAACGGCCGGTCCGCCACGAGTACCGGCTGACACCGCGCGGGCGCGCCCTGCTGCCCGTGCTGATCGCGCTCCAGGACTGGGGGGACACCTGGCTCCTGGGGGAGGGAGAGACCATGGCGACAGCGACCGAGGAGTCCGCGGAGGCGGCCCGCGTCCTGGCCCTGACCGGCACCAGGGTGCCCGCGCTGACCCTGACGGACCTGGACGGCGGACCGCGCGACCCGGTCTGCGCCGACACCCCGTTCACGGTCCTCTACTGCTTCCCCGGCGCCTACGCCCGCAAGGACGCCTATCCGCCGGGCTGGGCCGGCATCCCCGGCGCGCCGGGCTGCACCCTGGAGTCCTGCACCTACCGCGACAGCCTGGCCGAGTTCACCGCGGCGGGCGCGACCGTGCACGGCGTCTCCACCCAGCGCCCGGACGAGCAGCGGGCGTTCGCGGACGCGGAGGGTCTGCGCTTCCCACTGCTGTCGGACGCGGGGCTGGCCCTGACCGCGGCGCTGCGCCTGCCCACCTTCCGGGCCGGCGGGGTGAGCCGTCTGAAGCGGCTGACGCTGGTGGTGGACCGCGACCGCACCGTCCGCCGCGTCCTCTACCCGGTCACCGACGTGGTGGCGAGCGTGACGGAGGCCCTCCGGGCGGTCCGCGACGGCGGCGCGGCGCTGGGCGACGGCTGAACGCGCGCCGCCCGCGGAACCACGGCGGAACTACAGTGGGGGCGACCGACGACGTGGGGAGCACACCGTGGCCGCCGACCGCATCAGGCGCATGACCTTCGCCTCGATCTACCCGCTGTACGTGACCAAGGTGGAGCGCAAGGGCCGAAGCGAGGACGAGCTCCGCCAGGTGATCACCTGGCTCACCGGCTACGACGACGCCGGACTGGACCGGGTCGCCGCCGACGGGACGGACCTGGAGACCTTCTTCGACCGGGCGCCCGCCCTGAATCCGAACGCCTCGCTGATCACCGGCGTGATCTGCGGCCACCGGGTCGAGGAGATCGAGGACCCGCTGATGCAGCGGATCCGCTGGATGGACAAGCTCGTCGACGAGCTGGCCCGCGGCAAGAAGATGACCTCGATCCTGCGCGGCGGCACCGCCTGACGCGGCTCCTCCCCCGGAGACGGCGAACGGCCCTTCCCCACCCCCCGGCAAGGGGGTGGGGAAGGGCCGTTCCGCCGTTCAGACGCAGACGCAGGTACCGGCGCGGGCGGCGTCAGACGTTGAAGCCCAGCGCCCGCAGCTGCTCGCGGCCGTCGTCGGTGATCTTGTCCGGACCCCACGGCGGCATCCAGACCCAGTTGATCCGCAGCTCGCTGACCAGGCCGTCGGTGGCCGACTTGGCCTGGTCCTCGATGACGTCGGTCAGCGGACAGGCCGCGGAGGTCAGCGTCATGTCGATCGTCGCGATGTTCGCGTCGTCGACGTGGACGCCGTAGATCAGGCCCAGGTTGACGACGTCGATGCCCAGCTCGGGGTCGACGACGTCCAGCAGGGCCTCACGGACCTCTTCCTCCGAGGCGGGCTTCATCTCAACCGTCTCGCTCATGCGGGGGTCTCCTTGTCGGTGGCGCCCAGCGCCTGGGCGGTCGCGTCCTTCCAGGCCATCCAGCTCAGCAGCGCGCACTTCACCCGGGCCGGGTACTTGGAGACGCCGGCGAACGCGACCGCGTCCTCCAGCACCTCCTCCATGGCGTCGTCCGGCTCGATCTTCCCCTTGGACTGCATCAGCTCCAGGAAGGTCTCCTGGATCTCGCGCGCGTCGTCCAGCTCCTTGCCGACCAGCAGCTCGTTGAGCACGGACGCGGAGGCCTGGCTGATCGAGCAGCCCTGTCCCTCGTACGACACGTCGGTGACCTTCGTGCCGTCGTACTTCACGCGCAGGGTGATCTCGTCACCGCAGGTGGGGTTGACGTGGTGCACCTCGGCGTCGCCATCGCGCAGACCACGCCCGTGCGGGTTCTTGTAGTGGTCCAGGATGACGTCCTGGTACATCGAATCCAGCTTCACGGCTCCGCCGCGTCCTCTCAGCCGAAGAAGTTCCGTACGTGCTCCAGGCCGTCGACCAGGGCATCGACCTCGGCCGGCGTGGAGTACAGATAGAACGACGCTCGCGTGGTCGCGGGAATTCCGTACCGCAGGCAGACCGGCCGCGCGCAGTGGTGCCCCACCCGGACGGCGATGCCCTGCTCGTCGAGGACCTGGCCCACGTCGTGCGGGTGGATGTCGCCGAGCGTGAAGGAGATCGCCGCGCCGCGGTCCTCGGCCGTGGCCGGGCCGATGATCCGCAGGTCGGGGACCTCGATCAGGCGCTTGACCGCGTACTCGGTGATCGCCTTCTCGTGCGCGTGGATCTTCTCCATGCCGATGGCCGACAGGTAGTCGATCGCCGCGCCGAGACCGACCGCCTGGGCGATCGGCGGGGTGCCCGCCTCGAACTTGTGGGGCGCCGGGGCGTAGGTCGACGAGCTCATCGAGACCGTCTCGATCATCTCGCCGCCGCCGAGGAACGGGGGCAGGTCCTCCAGGAGCTCCTGGCGGCCCCACAGGACGCCGATGCCGGTCGGGGCGCACATCTTGTGGCCGGTGAAGGCCACGAAGTCGGCGCCGAGGGCCTGCACGTCCAGCGGCATGTGCGGGGCGGCCTGGGAGGCGTCGACGCAGACCAGCGCGCCGACCTCCTGGGCCCGCCGCACGATCGCCTCGACCGGGTTCTGCGTGCCGAGGATGTTGGAGACCAGCACGAAGGAGACGATCTTCGTCTTCTCGGTGATGACCTCCTCGATGTTCGACAGGTCGAGGCGGCCGTCGTCGGTGAGGCCGAACCACTTCAGCTTCGCGCCCGTGCGCTGCGCGAGCAGCTGCCACGGCACGATGTTGGAGTGGTGCTCCATCTCGGTGATGACGATCTCGGTGTCGCTGTCCACCCGGTAGGGCTCGTCGGCCCAGCCCAGCATGTTGGCGACCAGGTTGAGGGACTCGGAGGCGTTCTTGGTGAAGATCACCTCGTCGCGACTGGGGGCGTTGACGAACTCCGCCACCTTGTCGCGCGCGCCTTCGTACAGCGCCGTGGCCTCCTCGGCGAGCACGTGCACCCCGCGGTGGACATTGGCGTTGTGTCGCTCGTAGTAGGCGTTGAGGGCGTCGAGCACCTGACGCGGCTTCTGTGAGGTCGCCGCGTTGTCCAGGTACACGATCTTCCGCCCGTCGTGGACCTCGCGGTCCAGGAGGGGGAAGTCCTTGCGGATCGCCTCAAGGTCGTCGAGGAGGCCCGGCAGCTGTGTCACTCGGAAGCGCCACCCTTCGTGTAGGCCTCGTAGCCCTCGTTCTCCAGCTTGTCGGCGAGCTCGGGACCGCCGGACTCGACGATGCGGCCGTTCGCGAAGACGTGGACGTGGTCGGGCTTGATGTAGCGCAGGATGCGCGTGTAGTGCGTGATCAGCAGGGTGCCGACCTCGCCGCTCTCGCGGACCCGGTTGACGCCCTCGGAGACGACGCGCAGGGCGTCGACGTCGAGGCCGGAGTCGGTCTCGTCGAGGATCGCGATCTTCGGCTTGAGCAGCTCGAGCTGGAGGATCTCGTGGCGCTTCTTCTCACCGCCGGAGAAGCCCTCGTTGACGTTGCGCTCGGCGAAGGCGGGGTCCATGTTGAGGCGCTCCATGGCCTCCTTGACCTCCTTCACCCAGGTGCGCAACTTGGGGGCCTCGCCGCGGATGGCGGTGGCGGAGGTGCGCAGGAAGTTCGACACGGAGACGCCGGGGACCTCGACCGGGTACTGCATGGCGAGGAACAGGCCGGCGCGGGCGCGCTCGTCGACGGACATCTCGATGACGTCCTCGCCGTCGAGGGTGACCGTGCCGCCGGTGATCGTGTACTTCGGGTGACCCGCCAGGGAGTAGGCGAGAGTCGACTTGCCGGAGCCGTTGGGGCCCATGATGGCGTGCGTCTCGCCCTGCTTCACGGTGAGGTCGACGCCCTTGAGGATCTCCTTCGTGGCGTTGTCGGCCTCGACGGTGACGTGCAGGTCTCGGATTTCAAGCGTTGCCATGGGTGCCTCAGGACTCCTGGGTGAGGGAGACGAGCACGTCGTCCCCTTCGATCTTTACGGGGTATACGGGGACGGGGCGCGTGGCGGGAAGGCCGGACGGCTTGCCGGTGCGGAGGTCGAACGCGGAGCCGTGCAGCCAGCACTCGATCCGGCAGTCCTCCACCTCGCCCTCGGCGAGGGAGACGTTCGCGTGCGAGCAGACGTCGTTGATCGCGAACACCTCGCCCTCGGTGCGCACGACGGCGACCGGCGTGCCGTCGAGTTCCACCCGCTTGGGGGTGTCCTCCTCCAGCTCGGCCAGTGCGCAGGCGCGTACGAAGGTCGTCATGCGACCGACGCCTCCAGCTCCTCGTCGATCTTGGCGAGCAGGCGCTCCTCGATGTCGTCGACACCGATCTGCTGGACCAGCTCGGCGAAGAAGCCGCGGACGACGAGGCGGCGGGCCTCGTACTCCGGGATGCCGCGGGCCATCAGGTAGAAGAGCTGCTCGTCGTCGAAGCGGCCGGTGGCGCTGGCGTGGCCGGCGCCGACGATCTCGCCGGTCTCGATCTCGAGGTTCGGCACGGAGTCGACGCGGGCGCCGTCGGTCAGAACCAGGTTGCGGTTCATCTCGTAGGTGTCGGTGCCCTCGGCGGCGGCCTCGATCAGCACGTCGCCGATCCACACCGCGTGGGCCTGCTCGCCCTGGAGGGCGCCCTTGTAGACCACGTTGGACTTGCAGTGCGGGATGTTGTGGTCGACCAGGAGGCGGTGCTCCTGGTGCTGGCCCTGGTCGGTGAAGTACAGGCCGAACAGCTCGGCCTCGCCGCCGGGACCGGCGTACTCGACGCGGGGGTGCAGGCGCACCACGTCGCCGCCGAAGGTGACGACGACGGACTTGAAGGAGGCGTCGCGGCCGACCAGCGCGTTGTGCTGGCCGACGTGGACGGCCTTCTCGTCCCAGTCCTGCACGGAGACGACGGTCAGCTTGGCGCCGTCGCCGAGGACGTACTCGACGTTGCCGGCGTAGACGGCGTCGCCGCTGTGGTCCACCACGACGACGGCCTCGGCGAACGCGCCGAGCTCGACCACGGTGTGGGCGTAGCAGGTGCCGCCCTGGCCGGCGACGGTCACGCGGACCGGCTCGCTCAGCACGGCCTCCTTGGGCACGGTCACCACGGTGGCCTGCTCGAACGCCGAGTACGCCTGTGCGGCGACCCGGTCGACCGGCTTGCCGGCGCGGCCGAGGCGGGCGTCGTCGCGGCCGACGGACTCCACCGTGACGCCCTCGGGGGCGTCCACGGTGACCTTCACGCCGTCGCCGGAGGCGGTCGCGGTGCCGTCGTGCAGACCACGCAGGCGCGCCAGCGGGGTGAACCGCCACTCCTCCTCGCGGCCGTGCGGGACCGGGAAGTCCGCCACGTCGAAGGAGGGCGGTGCGCTCATGCGCGTGGCGACGGTCGACTCTGCGGCCACCGCGATGGATCCGGTGGTGGTCGAGCCCACCGGGAGGTTCTGAGCGTCAGCCATGGCTGTCGTCATGCTCGCTTTCGTTGCTTCAGGACTGTTCGTTGCTTCAGGACCGGACGGGCGGGGCGGGGGCCGGGGTCAGCCGACCGCGCCCTCCATCTGGAGCTCGATCAGCCGGTTGAGCTCGAGGGCGTACTCCATGGGCAGCTCCTTGGCGATCGGCTCGACGAAGCCGCGCACGATCATCGCCATCGCCTCGAACTCGGAGAGACCGCGGCTCATCAGGTAGAAGAGCTGGTCCTCGGAGACCTTGGAGACGGTCGCCTCGTGGCCCATGGACACGTCGTCCTCGCGGACGTCCACGTAGGGGTACGTGTCGGAGCGGGAGATGGTGTCGACCAGCAGCGCGTCGCAGAGCACGTTCGACTTGGAGCCGGGGGCGCCCTCGCCGATCTCGATCAGGCCGCGGTAGGAGGTGCGGCCGCCGCCACGCGCCACCGACTTGGAGACGATGTTGGACGACGTGTTCGGCGCCATGTGGACCATCTTCGCGCCGGCGTCCTGGTGCTGGCCCTCGCCCGCGAAGGCGATGGACAGGGTCTCGCCCTTGGCGTGCTCGCCCATCAGGTAGACGGCCGGGTACTTCATCGTCACCTTGGAGCCGATGTTGCCGTCGATCCACTCCATGGTCGCGCCCTCGTACGCCACGGCGCGCTTGGTGACCAGGTTGTAGACGTTGTTCGACCAGTTCTGGATGGTCGTGTAGCGGCAGCGGGCGTTCTTCTTGACGATGATCTCGACGACCGCGGAGTGCAGCGAGTCCGACTGGTAGATCGGCGCGGTGCAGCCCTCGACGTAGTGCACGTAGGCGCCCTCGTCGACGATGATCAGGGTCCGCTCGAACTGGCCCATGTTCTCCGTGTTGATACGGAAGTAGGCCTGGAGCGGGATCTCGACGTGCACGCCCTTCGGCACGTAGATGAAGGAGCCGCCGGACCACACGGCCGTGTTCAGCGCGGCGAACTTGTTGTCGCCGGCCGGGATCACGGTGCCGAAGTACTCCTTGAAGAGCTCCGGGTGCTCCTTGAGCGCCGTGTCGGTGTCGAGGAAGATGACGCCCTGCTCCTCCAGGTCCTCGCGGATCTGGTGGTAGACGACCTCCGACTCGTACTGGGCGGCGACACCGGCGACCAGGCGCTGCTTCTCCGCCTCCGGGATGCCCAGCCGGTCGTAGGTGTTCTTGATGTCCTCGGGGAGCTCTTCCCAGGAGGTCGCCTGCTTCTCCGTGGAGCGCACGAAGTACTTGATGTTGTCGAAGTCGATGCCCGACAGGTCCGAGCCCCAGTTCGGCATGGGCTTCTTCTCGAAGAGGTTCAGACCCTTGAGGCGCAGCTTGGTCATCCACTCCGGCTCGGACTTCTTCGAGGAGATGTCGCGGACGACGTCCTCGTTCAGTCCTCGCTTGGCGGCGGCGCCGGCCGCGTCGGGGTCCGCCCAGCCGTACTCGTACTTACCCAGACCCTCGAGTTCGGGGTGGGCAGTCTCCGTGGGGAGAGTCATGCGGGGTTCCTCCCGGCCGTGCTCGTAGATGATGGATGACCACTGGTGGCGTGGTCGTCGATCCTGGAAATCTTGGGGATGAACGTCGTGCAGACGCCGTCACCGTGCGCGATCGTGGCCAGTCGCTGGACGTGGGTGCCGAGCAGTTCGGAGAAGATCTCCGTCTCGGCCTCGCACAGCTGCGGGAACTCCTCAGCGACATGGGCGACCGGGCAGTGATGCTGGCAGAGCTGCTCGCCGAGTTGCGGGGAGGGAGCGCTGCGCGCACTGGCAGCGTACCCGTCCGCGGACAGCGCTCCGGCCAGCGCCTGGGCCCTGCCCTCCGGCGGGACGGACTCCAGCGCCTTGCGGTAGGAGTCCGCCTGGGCGGCCAGCCGGGCACGTGCGAAAGCGGCCACCGCCCGCTCACCGCCCTCCTGGTCCGCGATCCAGCGCAGCGCGTCCTTGGCCAGCTGGTCGTACGACTGGTCGAAGGCGTCCCTGCCTCCGTCCGTCAGCACGAACACCTTCGCGGGTCGCCCGCGCGTGCGCGCGCCGTAGACCCGGCGCTCGCGGGCCTCGACCACCTCGTCGGCGACCAGCGCGTCCAGATGCCTGCGCACCGCGGCCTGGGTCAGCCGCAGGCGGCCGGCGAGTTCGGCGACCGTCGACGGGCCGTGGTCCAGGATCGAGCGCACGACCCGGTTGCGTGTGGAACGCTCCCCGGTCGTGGTTTCTTCCTGGCCGACGTTTTTCACAACGCCATTGTTGCGTAATTACCGGCGGACGGACAACCCGCGCCCTTCCGGCCCGGTGGTGCCCTTCATCACTTAGGTGCACCTAACCTGACCTGCGGAAAGACGCGTTCCGGGAAATCGGCTTGCGGGCCGCCGAGGGCCCGGAGACCCTGCACCCCATGGCTTCCGAACCCGTCGCGGGCCCCCTGGTGACCCGTCCCTCGCTCGCCGCGGATCTGCGTTCCCTGGGCGTCCGCGCAGGTGGGACCCTGCTCGTCCACTCCTCCCTGAGCTCACTCGGGTGGGTGAACGGTGGCGCCGTCGCGGTCGTTCAAGCGCTCCTGGACGCCGTCGGTCCGGAGGGGACCCTGGTGGTGCCCACGCAGTCCGGCGCGCTGTCCGACCCGGCCTACTGGGAGAACCCGCCGATCCCCCGGGAGTGGTGGGAGACCGTCCGCGCGACCATGCCCCGCTACGACGCAGCGACCACCCCGGCGCAGCACATGGGCGTGATCGCGGAGACCGTGCGCACCTGGCCCGGCGCGGTGCGCAGCGCGCATCCGCAGACCTCCTTCGCCGCCCTCGGCCGCCGCGCCGCCGAGATCGTCGAGGGCCACGCCGCCGACTGCGCGCTCGGCGAGCACAGCCCCCTGGCCCGGCTGGAGCGGCTCGGCGCCCGGGTGCTGCTGCTGGGCGTCGGCTACGACTCCTGCACCGCTCTGCACCTCGCCGAGTACCGGATCCCCTCGCCGGTGACGGCCCCGCGCGGGCGGCCGGGCCCCGACGGGTGGGAGGTGGTGACCGACGTGGCGCTCGACTCCGACGACTTCGACCGGCTCGGGGAGGACCTCGAGCGGGAGCGTCCGGGTCTGGTGGCGCACGGCCGGGCGGGGGCGGCGCGAGCCCGCCTGTTCCCGCTCGCCGACGCGGTGGCCTACGCGGAGGGCTGGCTGCGCGAGCACCGGCCCGCGGCGGACGGCGGGCACCGCCCCGCGGCGGACGCCGTCGATCCGGCACCCGGGGACGGGACGGGCGCCGCGCGAACCTAGACTCGTGTCCCATGCACAGCGATCCCGCGGTCCCCGTCGTCCAGATCCAGGCTCTGGTGAAACGGTACGGACCCAAGACCGCGGTGGACGGCCTCGACCTGGTGGCCCGGGCGGGCATCACCGCCGTCCTCGGCCCCAACGGCGCCGGCAAGACCACCACCGTCGAGACCTGTGAGGGCTACCGCCGCCCCGACGCGGGCACGGTCCGGGTCCTCGGCCTCGACCCCGTGCGCCAGGCGGCCGAGCTGCGGCCGCGGATCGGGGTGATGCTCCAGTCCGGCGGCGTGTACTCCGGCGCCCGCGCCGACGAGATGCTCCGCCACGTCGCGAAGCTGCACGCCCACCCGCTGGACGTCGACGCGCTGATCGAGCGCCTGGGCCTCGGTTCGTGCGGCCGCACCTCCTACCGCCGGCTCTCCGGCGGCCAGCAGCAGCGGCTCGCGCTCGCCATGGCGGTCGTCGGCCGGCCGGAGCTGGTCTTCCTCGACGAGCCCACCGCAGGCCTCGACCCGCAGGCCCGCCGGGCCACCTGGGAGCTGGTGCGCGACCTGCGCGAGGACGGCGTGTCGGTCATCCTCACCACCCACCACATGGACGAGGCCGAGCAGCTCGCCGACGACGTCGCCATCGTCGACGCCGGCAAGGTGATCGCCCAGGGCTCCCCCGACCGGCTGTGCCGCAGGGGCGCCGAGAACACGCTGCGCTTCTCCGGCCGCCCCGGACTGGACGTGGCCTCGCTCCTCAAGGCGCTGCCCTCCGGCTCCTCCGCCTCGGAGATCGTCCCCGGCTCCTACCGGGTCACCGGCGACGTGGGCCCCCAGCTGCTGGCCACCGTCACCTCCTGGTGCGCCCAGCACGGGGTGATGCCGGAGCGGATCGCCGTCGAACGCCACACCCTCGAAGACGTCTTCCTTGAGCTCACGGGCAAGGAGCTGCGCGCATGACCGCCACCGGGACCTACTCCCCCAGGCCGGGCGCCGCGCCGCTGGGCCGCATGATCGCCGCGCAGGCCGCCCTGGAGACGCGGATGCTGCTGCGCAACGGCGAGCAGCTGCTGCTCACCGTGGTGATCCCGACGCTGCTGCTGGTGCTGTTCAGCACCGTGGACATCGTCGACACCGGCGAGGGGAAGGCCGTGGACTTCCTGGCGCCCGGCGTGCTGGCGCTGGCGGTGATGTCCACGGCCTTCACCGGCCAGGCCATCGCCACCGGCTTCGAGCGCCGCTACGGCGTCCTCAAGCGGCTGGCCGCGTCGCCGTTGCCGCGGTGGGGGCTGATGACCGCCAAGACGCTCTCGGTGCTGGTCACCGAGGTGCTGCAGATCGCGCTGCTCACGGTCATCGCCCTCGTGCTGGGCTGGTCCCCGCGGGGCAACCCCTTCGCGGTGTTCCTGCTGCTGGTGCTGGGCACCGCCGCCTTCTCCGGTCTCGGCCTGCTGATGGCCGGCACGCTGAAGGCGGAGGCTACCCTGGCCGCGGCCAACCTGGTCTTCCTGCTGCTGCTGGTCGGCGGCGGCGTGGTGGTGCCGCTGGACAAGTTCCCCGAGGCCGCGCAGTCGGTGCTGGGGCTGCTGCCCGTCGCGGCGCTCTCCGGCGGCCTGCGGGACGTGCTCCAGCACGGGGCCGGCATGCCGTGGGGCGATCTGGGGATCCTGACCGCCTGGGCGGTGGCGGGACTGGCCGCGGCGGGCCGTTTCTTCCGCTGGGAGTAACGTCACAGGGTTTCGGGCGGACCCTCGTGAAAGCGTGCACAAGCCCCGTTCTACGATGGTGCGCGTGCCGAACGAGATTCCCGGCGGGCCGCTGACCGCGGTCCGCAACCCCCTTGCCTACATCGCCGCCCGCTGGACCCCCGATCCGCGGACCGTCCGTCGAGCGGCGCTCGTCGCGCTCGTCATGGCGGTGGTCATCGTGGTCACCGGCGGCGCCGTCCGGCTGACCGGCTCCGGCCTCGGCTGCCCGACCTGGCCCAAGTGCACCGCCGACTCGCTCGCCACCACGCGCGAGATGGGCTGGCACGGCGTCATCGAGTTCGGCAACCGGCTGCTGACGTACGTACTGTGCGCGGCGGTCGGCTGGGCGATCATCGCCGCCCGCTCCACCAAGCCGTTCCGTCGGCAGCTGACCCGGATCGGCTGGCTGCAGTTCTGGATCGTGATGGGCAACGCGGTGCTCGGCGGCATCGTGGTGCTGGTCGGTCTCAACCCGTACACGGTCGCCGCGCACTTCCTGCTCTCCTCCGCGCTGATCGCTGCGGCCACGGTGATGTGGCACCGGACCGGCGAGGGCGACGCCGCGCCGCGTCCCCTGGCCGCGCCGCCGCTGCGCCGGCTGACCTGGGCGCTGGTCGTGGTGTCCGCGCTGCTGATCGCCGTCGGCACGGTGGTCACGGGCGCGGGACCGCACGCGGGTGACTCCAGCGAGGTGCCGCGCATGCCGGTGGACTGGGAGTCGGTCACCCGTGCGCACGGCGTGCTGGCCTGGCTGACGGTGCTGCTCACGGTGGCGCTGTGGGTGGGGCTGAAGCTGTTCGACTCCCCGCGGGTGACGCTGGCGCGGACGCGGGACCTGTTCCTGGTCCTGCTGGCGCAGGGGGTCATCGGGTACGTCCAGTACTTCCTCGACCTGCCGGAGCTGCTGGTGGGGCTGCACATGCTGGGCTCCGCGCTGGTGTGGATCTTCACCCTGCGGGTGCTGCTGGCGATGCGCGAGCGTCCCGCCACGGAGCCCGACGCGGTCCCGGCCTCCTCCGCGGAGCCCGTCCCCGCGTAACTCCCCCACGCCGCACTCCCCCGTGCCCCGCCGCGACCTCCGCGGCGGGGCACAGTGCGTTCCCCCCGCCTGTTCGCGGTGCGCGCCTGGGCTTTGTGGCACCCGGGAGCCCGGCGAGGGCCCTGGAAACGCCGGAGCCGCCTCGCGGGCCGGGCGCGGGTGCGCCGGGGCGGGGCGGCTCGGGCGGAAGGGCTCAGGCGGGATTCTTGGGGCCGCCGAGCTGGATGCCGGCCATCCGGGACCACTCGTACGGACCCGTCCTGACCTTCGCGGCGAACTCCCCGTCGAAGTCCTCGTGGACGGTGATGCCCGCCTTGGTGACGGCCGCGACGGCCACCTCGTACGTGGGGGCCACCAGGTCGCCCCACTCGCCGTCCTCGCCCACCAGGACGATCCGCGCCCCCTTGCGGCCGAGGTGCGCCACCTGGCCCGCCGCACCGCCGTGCTGTGCGGCGAAGGACCCGATCTGCTTGGCGAGCTTCGCGGCGCGCCGCTCACCGTGCGCGTCCGCCGGGGCGGCCGCCTCGTCAACCTGCTGCGTGTCTGCCATGGTCAGGATGCTACCGACGGGTAGATGAAACGGCGACGGGCGGGGTACGTGGCTTAGCCCACGTAC
>NZ_JBHTVQ010000102.1:0-15079 GCF_042792855.1 Streptomyces sp. NPDC056600 | reverse complement strand
GAGGTGGACGCGCTGTACGAGGACTACCAGTTCTCCAAGCTCTCCGACGCGCTCTACCACTTCGCGTGGGACGAGGTCTTCGACTGGTACGTCGAGCTGTCCAAGACCACCTTCATGGCGGGCGGCCCGGCGGCCGAGGCGAGCAAGCGCGTCCTGGGCGAGGTCCTGGACGTCACGCTGCGGCTGCTGCACCCGGTCATGCCGTTCGTCACCGAGACGCTGTGGACCACGCTGACCGGCGGCGAGTCCGTCGTCGTCGCCGAGTGGCCCTCCGACAGTGGCTTCCGCGACGCCGGCGCCGAGCAGGAGATCGCCACGCTCCAGTCGGTGATCACCGAGGTCCGCCGCTTCCGCAGCGACCAGGGTCTGCAGCCGGGCCAGCGGGTCCCGGCCCGTCTCACCCTGGACGGCACGCCGCTCGCCCCGCACGAGCCGGCGATCCGTCAGCTGCTGCGCCTCCAGCCGGAGGGCGAGGGCTTCTCCGTCACCGCCGGCCTGCCGGTGGCCGGGGCGACGGTCGAGCTTGACCTGTCCGGCGTGATCGACTTCGAGGCCGAGCGCAAGCGACTGACGAAGGACCTCCAGGCGGCGGAGAAGGAGAAGGCGCAGGCCAACGGCAAGCTGGGCAACGAGGCCTTCCTCGGCAAGGCCCCGGAGCCGGTCGTGGAGAAGATCCGCGGCCGCCTCGCCAAGGCCGAGCAGGACATCGCGCGGATCACCGAGCAGCTGGCGAAGCTGCCCTCCGCCTGATCCACCGGCACCGCACGACCGGCGGGCCGCCCCTCCCCAGGGGCGGCCCGCTTCGCGTAACCCGGCGGCTGTTCACTGCGGGGCATGAGCGCCACCGCCGACGCCACCGCCGCCGCCACCGCCGGGCCCGTCGCCCTCGACCCCGAGGCCGGCCCCGAGGCCGCATTCGCGGCCTCGCCCGGGCGGCGTGACGACGTCGACCTGCTGCGCGTCGTCTGCACCGCCACCGTCGTCCTCTGCCACACCGCGGCCGTCTTCGTGGACGCCGGCCACCGCACCGCCGGCGTCGCCGCCGACTCGCTCACCCGGTTCGCGGTGCCCGCCTTCTTCGCCATGGCCGGCTGGGCGGCCCTGGTGGCCTCCCCGGTGCGCGGCGAGCGGCAGCTGCTGCGCCGGGCGGACCGGATCGTGCGGCCGATGGCGGTGTGGACGGCGCTCTACGTGGCGCTCCGGGGCGGAGCCGAGGACGCGGTGGGCGCCCTGTTCGGGTCGGTGGAGCCGGCGTTCCACCTCTGGTACCTGTACGTCTACGTGCCGCTGATGCTGGTGCTCGGCGCCGTCGTGCTGCTGGTGCGGCGGGCCGCCACGCCCTGGTGGACGCTCGCGCTGCTGGGGCTGTGCGCGCTCGGGGCCACGCTGCGCGGCGACCTGGGGCGGGTCACCGGGCTGGAGCTGCCCGGCTGGGCGTGGGGGCTGTCGCTGTACCCGCTGGGCTACGCCCTTGCCGGGGCCGCGCTGCTGGGGACGGCCCGGGGCCTCGGCCCCCGGTGGGCGTGGGCGGCTGCCGCGACGGCGGGATGTGCCGCGGTCGGCGCGTACCAGCTCGGGTCCCGGTTCCCCGCCGCCTACGCCACGCTGCCGGTGGCCGCGCTGACACTCGCCGTCCTGGGCGCCGTGCGCGGGGTCCGGGTGCCGCGGCGGTGGCGGAGCGCGGTGCGGCGGCTGTCGGACGCCTCGTTCGGGGCCTATCTGACGCACCTGGCCTTCGTCGCGCCGTTCGGCGGGGCGGTGGCCGCGCGGGTCGCCCCGGGCCCGCCCGCGGCGGCGGCGCTCGCCGCGACCGCGCTGGTCTGCGCGGCCGCGTCGTTCGGCGCCGCGCACCTGTGGGGGCGGCTGCGGCTGAGGGCCTGGCTGGGGTGACCCCCGCCGGGGGTCCGGCCGGTGCCCCCGGCCGGGGGAGGACCAGGTTGGCCCCCGGGAGGCGGGAGCGGACGGCGGGGCCGTGACAGGGCCACGACCGGGGCGGACCGGGCCGGTGCCCGCGGACGAACCGTGTCGTACCCGGAACGTAGACTGGCCCCGTGAGTGAGCTCCCCCCGGACGACAGCAGTGAGCGCCCCGACCCGATGGACGCCTTCGAAGAGATCATCTCGGAGGAGACCGAGCGTGATCCCGACCTGGCGGTGATCGAGGCCGGCAGCCGCACCCTGCGCACCCAGGGCGGCCCGCCCAGCGCCGACGTGCCGGCCCGCCCCGAGGACCCGGAGGTCGACAGGGCCCTGCGCGAGGTGGAGCAGGAGCTCGCCGGCCGCTGGGGCGAGACCAAGCTGGAGCCCTCCGTCAGCCGTATCGCCGCGCTGATGGACGTGCTCGGCGACCCGCAGCGTTCCTACCCGTCGATCCACATCACGGGCACCAACGGCAAGACCTCCACCGCCCGCATGATCGAGGCGCTGCTCGGCGCCTTCGAGCTGCGCACCGGCCGGTACACCAGCCCGCACGTGCAGTCGGTCACCGAGCGGATCAGCCTGGACGGTCACCCGATCAGCGCCGAGCGGTTCGTCGAGACCTACCGGGACATCCAGCCGTACGTCGACATGGTCGACACGGCGCAGGAGTACCGGCTCTCCTTCTTCGAGGTGCTCACCGGCATGGCCTACGCGGCCTTCGCCGACGCGCCCGTCGACGTGGCCGTCGTCGAGGTCGGCATGGGCGGCACCTGGGACGCCACCAACGTCATCGACGCCGACGTCGCCGTGATCACCCCCATCGACCTGGACCACACCGACCGCCTCGGCTCCACCACCGGCGAGATCGCCACCGAGAAGGCCGGGATCATCAAGGACGACGCCACCGTGGTGCTCGCCCAGCAGCCGGTGGACGCGGCCCAGGTGGTGCTGAAGACCTCCGTGCGCAAGAACGCCACCGTGGCCCGCGAGGGCCTGGAGTTCGGCGTGCTGTCGCGGCAGGTCGCGGTCGGCGGCCAGATGATGACCCTGCGCGGCCTGGGAGGCGAGTACCAGGAGGTCTACCTCCCGCTGCACGGCGCCCACCAGGCGCACAACGCGGCCGTCGCCCTCGCCGCGGTCGAGGCGTTCTTCGGCGTCGGCGGCGCGCGCCCCGGCCCGCTCGACATCGACACCGTGCGCCGGGCGTTCGCCGCGGTGTCCTCGCCGGGCCGCATGGAGGTCGTGCGGCGCTCGCCCACCGTGGTCCTGGACGCCGCCCACAACCCGGCCGGCGCAAGGGTCACCGCCGAGGCCGTCGGCGAGGCCTTCGACTTCAGCCGGCTGATCGGCGTGGTCGGCGCGAGCGGCGACAAGAACGTGCGCGGGCTGCTCGAGGCGTTCGAGCCGATCTTCGCCGAGGTCGTGGTCACCCAGAACTCCAGCCACCGGGCGATGGACGCCGACGAGCTGGCCGCGATCGCCGTCGAGGTGTTCGGCGAGGAGCGGGTCCAGGTCGAGCCGCGGCTGCCGGACGCGCTGGAGGCGGCGATCACGCTCGCCGAGGAGGAGGGCGAGTTCGCCGGTGGCGGTGTACTGGTCACCGGATCCGTCATCACGGTCGGCGAGGCCCGGCTGCTCCTGAGGAAGGGCTGACTTCCCCGTGCGTACCCTCTGTGCTTCCACCCTCATCGGCGAGTTCTTCGTCATCGGCTTCGCCGGACTGGTCGCCATGAAGAACCCCGACCTGACCATGGCGACGGTGTGGACGGTGTGCGGGATCGGCATGCTGCTGTCCGTGCTGCTCTGCGGCGTGATCACCCGGCCCGGCGGCGTGGCGATGGGCTGGGTCCTCCAGATCGCCCTGATCGCCTCCGGGTTCGTGGTCCCGATGATGTTCGGGCTGGGCGTCGTCTTCGCCGCGCTGTGGTGGGCCTCCGTCCACTACGGCCGCCAGATCGACGCCGCCAAGGCCGCCCGCGCGGCGGCCGCCCCGGCCGCCTGAGCCTCCCGCCACACCCGCCGGTCACGGACCGCCGCCCTTCGGGGCGGCGGCCGGTGTCCGGTGGGGCGGCGGGTCGGCGTCCCTCGGTGAGGGGGCACGGTGAGGGGGAGATAGGCTCTGGGCCTGATCATCACCCACCCGTACAGCCCACCGGGAGCCCGCATGCAGCGCACCCTTGTCCTCCTCAAGCCCGACGCCGTCCGTCGCGGCCTGACCGGCGAGATCATCAGCCGTATCGAGCGCAAGGCGGGCTGGAGCATCACCGCCCTCGAACTCCGCACGCTGGACCAGGGCACCCTCGAGCAGCACTACGGCGAGCACAAGGGCAAGCCCTTCTACGAGCCGCTGGTCGCCTTCATGGCCTCCGGCCCGGTCGTCTCGATGATCGTCGAGGGCGAGCGTGTGATCGAGGGCATCCGCCGCCTCGCCGGCCCCACCGACCCGATCGAGGCCCAGCCCGGCTCCATCCGCGGCGACTTCGGCGTCATCACCCGGGAGAACCTCATCCACGCCTCGGACTCCGAGGAGTCCGCCGAGCGCGAGATCAAGATCTTCTTCCCCGGCCGCGGCTGACCGTCACGCCCTTGCCCGGCGGCCGGCCCGGTCCGCCGGCGGCGGACCCGCTTGGGGGAACCTTTCCCTCCGACGGCACGTCACCACAGGCGTACACCTCCGTCATCTGGTGAGAATGGCGGAGACCCTCGCGCAGTGTCCGGGGGCGGGCGAGACTACGATGTAGAGCCTTGCAAGCCTTCACGTCACAGCACCCACCCTTGCCGTCCCCACCGCAAGCGGCTTCACGCTCAACGTGGGACGGCCAGACGAATCCTGATGGGGAACTCAATGTCGTTCATCGGCCGTGACATGGCTGTCGACCTCGGGACCGCCAACACGCTGGTGTACGTGAGGGGTCGCGGGATCGTACTCAACGAGCCGTCGGTCGTCGCGATCAACACCAACACCGGCGGCATCCTCGCGGTCGGGGCCGAGGCCAAGAAGATGATCGGCCGCACCCCCGGCAACATCGTGGCGGTGCGCCCGCTGAAGGACGGCGTGATCGCCGACTTCGAGATCACCGAGCGGATGCTGCGGTACTTCATCCTGAAGATCCACAAGCGCCGCTACCTCGCCCGCCCGCGGGTCGTCGTGTGCGTGCCCTCCGGCATCACCGGGGTGGAGCGCCGCGCCGTCATCGAGGCGTCGACCCAGGCCGGCGCGCGCCAGGTGCACATCATCGAGGAGCCCATGGCGGCCGCCATCGGCTCCGGCCTGCCGGTCCACGAGGCCACGGGCAACATGGTGGTGGACATCGGCGGCGGCACCACGGAGGTCGCGGTGATCTCCCTCGGCGGCATCGTGACCGCCCAGTCGATCCGGGTCGCCGGCGACGAGCTGGACAACGCGATCATCCAGCACGTCAAGAAGGAGTACTCGCTGCTCCTCGGCGAGCGGACGGCCGAGCAGATCAAGATCTCGATCGGCTCCGCGTACGACCTCGACAAGGAGGAGCACACCGAGATCCGCGGCCGTGACCTCGTCTCCGGTCTGCCGAAGACCGTGGTCATCTCCGCCGCGGAGGTCCGCAAGGCGATCGAGGAACCGGTCAACGCGATCGTCGACGCCGTCAAGACCACCCTGGACAAGTGCCCGCCCGAGCTCTCGGGCGACGTCATGGACCGGGGCATCGTCCTCACCGGCGGCGGCGCCCTGCTCCGCGGCCTGGACGAGCGGCTGCGCCGGGAGACCGGCATGCCGATCCACATCGCCGAGGACCCGCTGGACAGCGTGGCGCTCGGCTCCGGCAAGTGCGTCGAGGAGTTCGAGGCGCTCCAGCAGGTGCTGGACGCCCAGCCCCGTCGCTGACGCCGGCCGGGTGACACGTCGTCACCCGGTCGCCGTACAGGCCTGACCCGTGCGGCGGACGTTCGGCCGGACCCGGAACTCCGGCGTCCGGCCCAGACGTTTCTCCGGCGGAAACGCACATCTCCGGCACGGCGCGGCCGACGCGCCGTCGCCGGGGCGGGAAGACGCAGCAGGACGACAGACACAGCAGGACGACAGACACAGCAAGTCCGTACGACCATTCCGACAAGGAAGGCACGGCCGCCGCACGTGAGGGACACACGAGAGAGCCGGCTGCTCCTGGTGCTGCTGGTCGCGATCGCGTTCGCGCTGATCACGGTGGACATCAGGGGTGGGAAGGACTCACCCGTCGACGGCGCCCGGCATGCCGCGGCAGCCGTCTTCGGCCCGATCGAGAACGGCGTCGCCTCCGCGGTCGATCCGGTCGGCAACGCCGTCGCCGCCGTCCGCGACTCCGGCGAGCGCCACGACCGGCTCACCGAGCTGGAGCAGGAGAACGCCGCGCTGAAGGCGGAGCTCGGCAGCGACGCGCGCGACCGCAGCAGGCTGCGCCAGTTCGAGAAGATGCTGGCCACCGCCGGGGCCGGCCAGTACAAGATCAAGGGCGCCCAGGTGGTGGGCATCGGCGCGGCCCAGGGCTTCTCCTGGACGGTCACGCTGGACGTCGGCGCCAACGACGGCATCACGCGCGACATGACGGTGCTCAACGGCGACGGCCTGGTCGGCCGGGTCACCACCGTGGGCCCCGAGACGGCCACCGTCCTGCTGGCCAGCGACCCCGACTTCACCGTCGGCACCCGTATGGAGGACGGCGACGAGCTGGGCTTCGCCTCCGGCCAGGGAGACCGGCCGCTGCGCGTCCAACTGCTCAACGGCAAGGCCAAGGTGGAGAAGGGCGACCGCCTGGTCACCTTCGGCTCCCAGGGGGACAGGCCCTTCGTGCCCGGCGTTCCGGTCGGCGTCGTCTCGCGCGTCGACCCGGCCGGCGGCGACCTGACCCGTACGGTCTACGTCACGCCCTTCGTCGGCTTCACCCAGCTGGACATCGTCGGCGTCGTCGTCCAGGGTCCCGGGAAGGACCCGCGCGACAGCGTGCTGCCGCCCAAGCCCAAGCCGAAGCCCGTCCCCACCGTCACCGTCACCGTCACCCCGGGCGCGAAGCCGGAGGGCGAGGAGGGCCAGGCGACCCAGGAAGGTCAGGCGACCCAGGACGGCGCCCGGCAGCAGGACGGGCAGCAGCCGCAGCAGGAACAGGACGAACAGTAGGAACTGGGGGGATTTACCCATGAAATTGAACCGGATCCTGCTCTCCGGCACCCTGGTGGTGGTCGCTCTGGTGCTCCAGATCAGCGTCCTCGCCAGGCTCCAGCTGCCCGGGGCCGTCCCCGACCTGCTGCTGCTCACCGTCCTCGGCCTGGCCCTGGTCTACGGGCACACCGGCGGCGCCCTGATCGGCTTCACGGCCGGTCTCCTCGCCGACCTGGCCCCGCCCGCCGACCACGCGGCCGGGCGGTACGCGCTGGTCCTCTGCGTCGTCGGCTACCTGGTCGGTCTCGCCCGGCCCGACAACGGGCGGCTGCGCAGCGCGGTCGGCCCGATGGCCGTGGTGGTCGCCGCCGCGGTCGGCTCCACGCTGCTCTACGCGGGCGTCGGCGCCCTGGTCGGCGACACCGCCGCCCGCGACGTCGGCCTCGGCTCGCTGGCGTTCACCGCCGCCCTCTACGACCTGCTGCTCACCCCCTTCGTGGTGCCCGGCGTGATGGCGCTGGCCCGCCGTGCGGAGAACGATCCGCTCGCCGACTCGTCCTCCGCGGCGGGCGGCGGCGCCTCCACCGGCTCGGGCTGGCTGGTCTCCGGCACCCCGGGCCTCAGCCGCTCCCGCGGCCGGGTCCGCGTCGGCGCCCGCCTGAAGGGTGTGAAGCGTCTGTGAGCACCTCCCTCCCTTCGCCCGACCGCTCCCTCCCGTCACCCGACCGCCACCCCTCACCGAATGGGCTACGCCCATGAGCCCCCTCCCGTCACCCGACCGCCACCCCTCACCGAATGGGCTACGCCCATGAGCAATATCCCTGAGACGGGGCGCAGTCCCCGGGTCCAGATCCGCCTGGTGGTTCTCCAGATCCTGGTCCTCTCCCTGCTCGCCACCCTCGGCGGACGCCTCTGGTACCTCCAGGTGCGCAACGGCGCCGAGTACGCGGCCGAGGCCAGCGGCAACCACGTCCAGCAGGTCGTCCAGCCCGCCACCCGCGGCGAGATCCTCGACGCGCGCGGCGTGGCCATCGCGGACAACGAGAACCGTCTGGTCGTCTCCGCCTCCCGCACCGACCTGCTGAAGATGGACGACGACGGCAAGGGCGTCCTCACCAAGCTCGCCGGCGTCCTCGGCATGAAGCCGAAGGAGGTGATCGAGAAGGTCCGCCTCTGCGACTCCAAGACCCCGCAGCCCTGCTGGAACGGTTCGCCCTACCAGCCGATCCCGATCACCGACGAGGCGACGCCGCGTCAGGCCCTGCAGATCCGCGAGCGCGGCGAGGACTTCCCCGGCATCACCGCCGAGCCGGCCTCGGTCCGCCGCTACGCGAGCCCCGGCGGCTCCAACACCGCCCAGGTCCTCGGCTACCTGTCGCCCGTCACCGACGAGGAGATCCAGAAGGCCCAGGACACCGACTCGCCGTACCTGCGCTCCGACCAGGTCGGCCGCTCCGGCCTGGAGCGGCAGTACGACAAGGTGCTGCGCGGCAAGGCCGGCGTCACCAAGTACGAGGTGGACAACCTCGGCCGCGTCATGGGCGACCCCGAGGTCGACCGCGGCGTCCCCGGCTCGCACCTGGTCACCAGCATCGACGCCCGCGTGCAGCGGGTCGCCGAGTACGAGCTGGACCAGGCGATGAAGGCCGCCCGCCAGGAGTGGGACCGCAACACCAACGAGCAGTACAAGGCGGACGCCGGCGCGGTCGTCGTGATGGAGGCGAAGACCGGGCGGGTCGTCGCCATGGCGTCCAACCCGAACTACGACCCCAACGCCTGGGTCGGCGGCATCTCCGCCAAGGACTACGCCAAGATGACCGGCAAGAAGTCCAACTACCCGCTGCTCAACCGGGCCATCCAGGGCCAGGCGGCCCCCGGCTCCATCTTCAAGGTGGTCACCACGGCCGGCGCGGTCAAGGCCGGCTACCCGTTCGACGGCAGCTACCAGTGCTCCAGCGACTACTCCATCGGCAGCCAGGTCTTCAAGAACTTCGAGTCCGCCAACCACGGCATGATCAGCCTCGGCCGGGCGCTCGAGGTCTCCTGCGACACCGTCTACTACCGCCTCGCGCACGAGGAGTGGAAGAAGGACGGCGGCACCAAGCCGAAGAAGAAGGCCAAGGACTACTTCTACAAGGCAGCCCACCAGTTCGGCCTCGGCGAGGAGACCGGTATCGACCTGCCCAACGAGGTCTCGGGCCGCATCCCGGACCGCGACTGGAAGCAGGAGTACTGGGAGGCCAACAAGGACTACTGGTGCAAGCACGGCAAGAAGGACGGCGACTACGTCGAGCGCATCGAGTGGGAGAACTGCCACGGCGGCAACGAACTGCGCGCCGGTGACTCGGTGAACTACTCCATCGGCCAGGGCGACACGCTGGTCACGCCGATCCAGATGGCCGCCATCTACGGGGCCATCTCCAACGGCGGCACCCTGTACGCGCCCACCGTCGGCAAGGCAGTGATCAGCCCGGACGGGAAGACGGTCGAGGAGATCGCGCCGAAGCGCAACGGCAAGCTCCCGGTCGGCAAGGCCACCCTCAAGGAGATGGACGAGGCCCTCGCGGGCGTCGCCACCCGCGGTACCGCGGCCTGGAGGTTCGGCGGCTGGCCGCAGGACAAGATCCCGATGCACGCCAAGACCGGTACCGCGGAGGTCTACGGCAAGCAGACCACCTCCTGGTTCGCCACGTACACCAAGGACTACACGATCGTCATGACGATCTCCCAGGGTGGTACGGGTTCCGGGGCCTCCGGTCCGGCCGTGCGCAAGATCTACGACGCGCTGTACGGCGTCCAGGCGGACGGCTCCATCGACAAGAAGCGGGCGCTGCTGCCCGAGCCGCAGAAGAAGCTGCCCAAGCTGCGCCCCGACGGCACGGTGGACAGCCCCAAGATCGACAAGGACCCGGTGAAGGCGCTGCAGAAGGCCGCCGAGGCCGCGGCCGAGCAGGGGCAGCAGGCCGGCGCGACCGGCGGCGACCCGGCCCAGCCCCCGCCGGACGAGACCGCCGGCGACCCCGCGGGCGGCGCGCCGCCCGAGCAGCCGGCGGGCAGGGTGGAGCAGACCGCGACCGGGAACCGGGCCACCCGCCGCCGTTCCGGGCGTCGTGCGACGGGAGGCAGGTGCTCATGACTGGCGGCGTGAACAGCTTCTCCGTCTCCGGGTACGGGCCCGAGCGGTCCGCCTGGGCCCGTCTGCTCGCCCGCGACTCGGCGGCCCGGCGGCTGGACTGGCCGATACTGCTGTCGGCTCTGGTGCTCTCGCTGATCGGCACGGTGCTGGTCTACTCGGCGACCCGCAACCGCACCGAGCTCAACCAGGGAGACCCGTACTACTTCCTGATCCGGCACCTGCTCAACACCGGCATCGGCATCACCCTGATGATCGGCGTCGTCTGGCTCGGCCACCGCACCCTGCGCGGCGCGGTGCCGATCCTGTACGGGCTGTCGGTGGTCCTGATCCTGCTGGTCCTCACGCCGCTGGGCGCCACCATCAACGGCGCCCACGCGTGGATCCAGATCGGCGGCGGCTTCTCGCTCCAGCCGTCGGAGTTCGTCAAGATCACCATCATCCTCGGCATGGCGATGCTGCTCGCGGCCCGCGTCGACGCGGGCGACCGCGAGCACCCCGACCACCGGACGGTCGTGCAGGCGCTCGGGCTGGCCGCGCTGCCCATGCTGATCGTGATGCTGATGCCCGACCTCGGCTCGGTCATGGTGATGGTGGTCATCGTGCTGGGCGTGCTGCTGGCCTCGGGCGCCTCCAACCGGTGGGTGCTCGGGCTGATCGGCGCCGGAGCGGTCGGGGCGATCGCGGTCTGGCAGCTCGGGATCCTCGACGAGTACCAGATCAACCGCTTCGCCGCCTTCGCCAACCCCGAGCTCGACCCGGCGGGCGTCGGCTACAACACCAACCAGGCCCGCATCGCCATCGGCTCCGGCGGCCTCACCGGCTCGGGCCTCTTCCAGGGCTCGCAGACCACCGGCCAGTTCGTGCCCGAGCAGCAGACCGACTTCATCTTCACCGTCGCCGGTGAGGAGCTCGGCTTCGTCGGAGCCGGACTGATACTGGTGCTGCTCGGCGTGGTGCTGTGGCGGGCCTGCCGCATCGCGCGCGAGACCACCGAGCTCTACGGCACGATCGTCGCCGCGGGGATCATCGCCTGGTTCGCCTTCCAGGCCTTCGAGAACGTCGGCATGACGCTCGGCATCATGCCGGTGGCGGGTCTGCCGCTGCCGTTCGTGTCCTACGGAGGCTCGTCCATGTTCGCCGTCTGGATCGCGGTCGGCCTCCTCCAGTCCATCCGCCTGCAACGGCCCGTGTCGGCCTGAACGACACCGCCGGCCGGGGTGACCTGCGCGGATCGCGCGGGTGGCCCCGGCCGATTCCGTGACGGCGGGGGAGCGGCCCGGTTAGCCTCGGCGGTATGGCGGACACCACACGTGAGATCGAGCGGAAATTCGAGTCCCGGGACAGCGGGCTCCCCGACCTGACCAACGTGGGCGGCATCGCCGCCGTCGTGGACCAGGGCGTGATGGAGCTGGACGCCGTGTACTACGACACCCCCGACCTCCGTCTCGCCGCCTCCTCGGTCACCCTGCGCCGCCGCACCGGCGGCTCCACGCCCGGCTGGCACCTCAAGCTCCCCGTGGGGCCCGACACCCGCGACGAGATCGCCGCCCCGCTCGCCGACGCGCCCCCCGCCGAACTGCTCCGGCTGATCCGCTCCCGCACCCTGGGCGCCGAGGTGGTCCCCGTGGTCCGCCTGCGCTCCGCACGGGACGTGCGCGAGCTGCGCGACGCCGACGGCGGGCTGCTGGCCGAGGCGAGCGCGGACGCCGTGCACGCCGAGCGGCTGGCCGGCGGCCGCGGTGAGGCCCAGTGGACCGAGATCGAGGTCGAACTCGCCGAGGGCGCCGACCCCGGCCTGCTCGACCTTGTCGAGAAGCGCTTCCGCCGCGCCGGGGTCCGCCGCTCCGACGCCCCGTCCAAGCTGGCCCGCGCCCTCGTCGAGACGTCTCCCGACGACGACGCCGCCGACGCGGTCCCCGGCCCCCACCGGGGGAAGCCGGTCACCGCCGGGGACCACCTCCTCGCCTACCTCCGGGAACAGCGCGAGAGGCTCGTCGCGCTCGACCCCGCCGTCCGTCGCGACCTGCCCGAGGCCGTGCACGACATGCGGGTCGCCACCCGCCGCCTGCGCTCCGCCCTGCGCGCCTACCGCCCGTTGCTGGACCGCGAGGCCGTCGCCCCGCTCGCCGGCGAACTGCGGTGGCTCACCCGCGAGCTCGGCGTCGACCGGGACCGCGAGGTCCTCGACGAACGGCTGACCGCCGCCGTGGAGGCCCTGCCCGCCGAACTGCGCACCGGCCCGGTCCGCGACCGGCTCGAACTGTGGGCCGACACCCGCCGCGGCGAGACGAGGCCCCGGATCGCCGCCGTCCTCGACAGCCGCCGCTACCTCGACCTGCTGCACGCCCTCGACGCCTTCCTCGCCGGTCCCCCGCTGCGCAAGGCCGCCCGCGGGAAGCCCGCCAAGCCCTTCGCCAAGGCCCTCGACAAGGAGTTCGGCCGCCTGTCCCGCCTGGTGGAGCGCGCCGTCGCGCTCGATCCGGGCCCCGAGCGCGACACCGCCCTGCACGAGGCCCGCAAGAAGGCCAAGCGCACGCGCTACGCCGCCGAGGCGGCCCGCCCCGTCCTCGGCAAGGCCGCCCGCCGCCTCGCCGCGGACGCCAAGTCCCTCCAGCGCCCGCTCGGCGACCACCAGGACAGCGTGATGGCCCGCGAGGCCCTGCGTTCCCTCGCCCACGACGCGGCCAAGGCATCGGAGCCCACCTTCACCTGGGGCGTCCTGTACGGACGTGAGGAGAAGCAGGCCGCCCTCGCCGAGGCCGCCCTGCCCGACCGGTGGGCCGAGGTCGCCCGACGCCGTCGTACGAACGGGTGACGCGCTGCGGGTACGCTTGAGAGTCATCCTCCCCGTGACCGCGGTACGGCAGGGGAGGGACCCCAAGTCCGCTCATGAAGGTTCAAGGATGTCCGAATCGGTCTTCCCGCAGCTCGAAGCTCTGCTCCCGCATGTGCAGAAGCCGATCCAGTACGTGGGCGGCGAGCTCAACTCCACCGTCAAGCCCTGGGACTCGTGCGACGTCCGCTGGGCGCTCATGTACCCGGACGCGTACGAGGTCGGCCTGCCCAACCAGGGCGTGCAGATCCTCTACGAGGTGCTGAACGAGCGTGACGGCGTCCTCGCCGAGCGCACCTACAGCGTCTGGCCGGACATGGAGGCGCTGATGCGGGAGCACGGCGTCCCGCAGTTCACCGTGGACAGCCACCGCGCCCTCGGCGCGTTCGACGTCTTCGGCCTCTCCTTCTCCACCGAGCTCGGCTACACCAACATGCTGACCGCGCTCGACCTGGCGGGCGTCCCGCTGGAGTCCAAGGACCGCGGGCTCGACGACCCGATCGTCCTGGCCGGCGGCCACGCGGCGTTCAACCCCGAGCCGATCGCCGACTTCATCGACGCCGCGATCGTCGGCGACGGCGAGCAGGCCGTGCTCGACATGACGGAGATCATCCGCGGCTGGAAGGCCGAGGGCCGCCCCGGCGGACGCGACGAGGTGCTGCTGCGCCTGGCGAAGACCGGCGCCGTGTACATCCCGCGCTTCTACGACGTCGAGTACCTGCCCGACGGTCGCATCGCCCGCGTGGTGCCCAACCGCTCCGGCGTGCCGTGGCGGGTCTCCAAGCACACCGTGATGGACCTCGACGAGTGGCCCTACCCCAAGCAGCCGCTGGTCCCGCTCGCCGAGACGGTGCACGAGCGGATGTCCGTGGAGATCTTCCGCGGCTGCACCCGCGGCTGCCGCTTCTGCCAGGCCGGCATGATCACCCGCCCGGTGCGCGAGCGCTCCATCACCGGCATCGGCGAGATGGTCGAGAAGGGCCTGAAGGCGACCGGCTTCGAGGAGGTCGGCCTCCTGTCGCTGTCCTCCGCGGACCACTCCGAGATCGGTGACATCGCCAAGGGCCTCGCGGACCGCTACGAAGAGGACAAGATCGGCCTCTCGCTGCCCTCCACCCGCGTGGACGCCTTCAACATCGACCTGGCCAACGAGCTGACCCGCAACGGACGCCGCTCCGGCCTCACCTTCGCCCCCGAGGGCGGCAGCGAGCGCATCCGCAAGGTCATCAACAAGATGGTGTCCGAGGACGACCTGATCCGCACCGTCTCCACCGCGTACGGCAACGGCTGGCGCCAGGTGAAGCTGTACTTCATGTGCGGCCTGCCCACCGAGACCGACGAGGACGTGCTGCAGATCGCCGACATGGCGACCCGCGTGATCGCCAAGGGCCGCGAGGTCTCCGGCTCCAACGACATCCGCTGCACCGTCTCCATCGGCGGCTTCGTGCCCAAGCCGCACACGCCGTTCCAGTGGGCCCCGCAGCTCTCCGCCGAGGAGACCGACGCCCGCCTGACGAAGCTCCGCGACAAGATCCGGGGCGACAAGAAGTACGGCCGCTCCATCGGCTTCCGCTACCACGACGGCAAGCCCGGCATCGTCGAGGGCCTGCTCTCCCGCGGCGACCGCCGCATCGGCGACGTCATCCGCGCCGTCTACGAGGACGGCGGCCGCTTCGACGGCTGGCGCGAGCACTTCTCCTACGACCGCTGGATGAACTGCGCCGAGAAGGCGCTGGCCCCGCACGGCGTGGACGTCGACTGGTACACCACCCGCGAGCGCTCCTACGAGGAGGTCCTGCCCTGGGACCACCTGGACTCCGGTCTCGACAAGGACTGGCTCTGGGAGGACTGGCAGGACGCCCTCGACGAGACCGAGGTCGACGACTGCCGCTGGACGCCCTGCTTCGACTGCGGCGTCTGCCCCGCGATGGACACGTCGATCCAGATCGGCCCCACCGGCAAGAAGCTGCTCCCCCTCGCGGTGAAGCAGCCCGCCGGCGCCCCGGGCGGTCACGGCCACAGCCACTGACGTCCGCGGCACCGCACCACCACGACGCCGCCGCCGGCTCCCGCACGGG
>NZ_JBHTVQ010000101.1:0-15221 GCF_042792855.1 Streptomyces sp. NPDC056600 | reverse complement strand
GCTACTGGTTTACGGGGTTACGGGGGCCCCCCCGGGGCGGCCCCCGCTTCACCCGTCTTCGGAGGTCTCCCGCGGGGAGACATGTCTCACGCCGCGGAGCGAGCCCGGCGGAAGAGCATCACGCCGGCCAGCAGCGCGCCCGCGCCGATCGGCAGCACCGATCCGGCCGGGACGCCCGCGCCGGTCTCGGCGAGCTGCGGCGGGGTGCCGCCGTGCGGGGCGGGCCCGTCGGGGGTGTCCGGAGTCCCGGGGGTACCGGGCGTGTCGGGACTGTCCGGGGTCCCCGGCTTCCCGGGCTTGCCGGGTGTGTCGGGGGTGTCCGGCTTCCCGGGCTTCGCCGGCTTCCCGGGCTTGCCCGGCGTGTCGGGGGTGTCCGGCGTGACCGGGGGCTTGCGGTGACGGCCGGTGCCCTCGTTGACGCAGTCGTTGCCCACGGCGGCGTTGCCGAGGCCGACCACGTTCACGCTGTTGCCGCAGACGTTCACCGGAACGTCCACCGGCACCTGGACGGTGTTGCCCGACCCCACGCCGGGCGAGCCGGTGCTCCGGCCGTCGGCGTGCGCGCCGCCGTGACCGTCGTGGCCGCCGCGGTGCTTGCCGCCGCCGTGCTGGCCACCACCCTGCTTGCCGCCTTGCTTTCCGCCGCCGTGCTTCCCGGAGCCGTGGCTGCCGCCGCCGATCGCGCAGCCGTTGCCGGCCGCGGGGTTGAGCAGACCCACGACGTTCACGGTGTTGCCGCAGACGTCGACGCCGATGTTCACCGGCACCTGGACGGTGTTCCCCGACAGCACGCCGGGGGAGTTGGCCGTGGAGCCGCCGGCGTGGGCGTCGGCGTGAGCCTGACCTCCGGCCGCGGCGATGACACCGGTCGCCGCCGCCACGGTCATCAGGCCCTTACGGGTGACGTGTCGCATTCTGAGAACTTCCTGCCTTCGACCTTGTCTGGTACCTGAGAGGGGCGGCCGACGGGCCGGCCCCGGGGGAAACCCGGGGCCGGCCGTCTCGGCGCCGTGTGGAACGGAGCGAGTGTCAGCCGTTGACGCAGGCGTTGCCGAAGGCCGGGTTCAGCAGGCCGATGACGCTGATCGTGTTGCCGCAGACGTTCACCGGCACGTGAACGGGCACCTGGATGACGTTGCCGGAGACGACACCGGGGGAGCCGACGGCGGCGCCCTCGGCTCCCGCGTCGGCGGCGGCCATGCCCGCGCCGGCCAGCACAAGTCCACCGGTGGCAGCAGCGGCGGCGACGATCTTCTTGATCATGATTCCTCCTGGAAAGGCAAACGCGACCCAGTTGCGGTCGCATCACCTGTAACGAGGACGGGCTAATAGGGCTACGAGCCTATGAGCGCATTCACTCGTCCCGGGAGGCTGCTGGACGCCTGAGCGATTAACCGATCAGCAGGCGTCGAGGAAGCGGTCCAGTACCCGCACCCCGAACTTCAGGCCGTCGACCGGCACGCGCTCGTCCACGCCGTGGAACATCCCGGCGAAGTCCAGCTCCGGGGGCAGCTTCAGCGGCGCGAAGCCGAAGCAGCGGATGCCCAGGTCGTCGAAGGACTTGGCGTCGGTGCCGCCGGAGAGCATGTACGGCACCGCCCGGGCGATCGGGTCCTCCGCCACCAGCGAGCTCTGCATGGCGTCGACCAGCCGGCCGTCGAAGTCCGTCTCCAGGGCCTTGTCCGCGTGCACGTCCTCCCGGCGCACCCGGGGGCCCAGCAGGCGGTCCAGGTCGGCGAGGAACTCCTCCTCGTAGCCCGGCAGGAAGCGGCCGTCGACGTGGGCGGTGGCCTGTCCGGGGATGACGTTCACCTTGTAGCCCGCGCCGAGCATGGTGGGCGCGGCCGAGTTGCGCAGGGTGGCGCCGACCATCTTGGCGATGCCGCCCAGTTTGGCCAGCGTCTCCTCCATGTTCTCCGGGTCCAGTTCGGTGCCCAGGGCGTCCGAGAGCTCGTCCAGGAAGGAGCGGACCGTCTTGGTCACCCGCACCGGCCAGGTGTGCCGGCCCAGCCGCCCCACCGCCTCGCACAGCTCGGTGACCGCGTTGTCGTGGTTGGTCATCGAGCCGTGGCCGGCCGTGCCGTCCACGGTCAGCCGCATCCAGTGCATGCCCTTCTGGGCCGTCTCGACCAGGTAGAGCCGCAGCTTCTCGTTGACCGTGAAGGAGAAGCCGCCGACCTCGCCGATGGCCTCCGTGACGCCCTCGAAGAGGTCGCGGTGGTTGTCCACGAGGTACCGGGCGCCGTAGGTGCCGCCGGCCTCCTCGTCGGCCAGGAAGGCCAGCACGACGTCCCGCGGGGGCTTGCGGCCGGTGCGCAGGCGCTCGCGGACCACGGCCAAGGTCATGGCGTTCATGTCCTGCATGTCGACCGCGCCGCGGCCCCAGACGCAGCCGTCGGCGATCTCGCCGGCGAAGGGGTGGTGCGTCCAGTCGTCGGCGTTGGCGGGGACGACGTCGGTGTGGCCGTGGATGAGCAGCGCGGGCCGGGAGCGGTCCTCGCCCTCGATGCGCGCCACGGTGGAGGCCCGCCCGGGACGCGACTCGATGATCTTCGGGTCCAGGCCCACCTCGGCGAGCTTCTCGGCCACGTATTCGGCGGCCTTGCGCTCGCCCGGCCCGGAACCGTCGCCGTAGTTGCTGGTGTCGATCCGGATCAGCTCCCGGCAGAGGTCGACGACCTCGTCCTCCCCGGTGACCTTCTCGCTCACGCGCTACCTCCCGCTGTCGTCCGGATGTGGTCCTGTTACATCCTCCCCCTCATGGCCCGCACGGACGAGAGGGGGCGTGATCGGGCACCCCGGAAAGCCTGGTAATGTTTCTCCTGTCGCCGCGAGGGGAACAGAGAAATCCCTCAGCAGCGACAGACACCTTGTCCGGGTGGCGGAATGGCAGACGCGCTAGCTTGAGGTGCTAGTGCCCTTTATCGGGCGTGGGGGTTCAAGTCCCCCCTCGGACACCAGACGAAGGGCCGCGGTCGACGACCGCGGCCCTTCGGCGTTGCCGCGCCTGTCGCGGACGGTCAGAGCCAGTCGCGGTTCTTGAAGAGCCTGAACAGGAAGTACTCCAGGACCGCCATCACCGCGATCACGGTGGGGTACGACCAGGTCCAGGTCAGCTCCGGCATGTGCTCGAAGTTCATGCCGTAGATGCCGGCGATCATCGTCGGCACCGCCGCCATGGCCGCCCAGGCGGAGATCTTCCGCATGTCGTCGTTCTGCCGGACGCTCATCTGCGCCAGGTGCGCCGAGAGGATGTCGGAGATCAGGCGGTCCAGCCCCTCCACCGACTCGTTGACCCGCATCAGGTGGTCGCCGACGTCACGGAAGAACGGCCGGGCCTCGTCGTCGACGAACGGCACCCTGCTGCCGCCGCGGCCGTTCTCCGCGAGCCGCAGCATGGGAGCGGTCAGCGGGCCGGTGGCCCGGCGGAACTCCAGGACCTGCCGCTTGAAGGTGTAGATCCGCTCCGCGGTGTTCCGGGTGCCGCCCGCGGACGGCGAGAAGACCTCTGCCTCGACCTCCTCCAGGTCGGTGTGCAGCTCGCGCCCCACCTCCAGGTAGTGGTCGACCACGGTGTCGGCGATGGCGTACAGCACCGCCGTCGGACCGCGCTCCAGGGTCTCCGGCTCCCGCTCCAGCCGGTCGCGCACCGCGTGCAGCGGCGTGTCGCCGTGCCGGACGGTGACCACGAAGGCGTCGCCCAGGAAGATCATG
Source organism: Streptomyces sp. NPDC056600 (assembly GCF_042792855.1). Lineage (NCBI taxonomy): Bacteria > Bacillati > Actinomycetota > Actinomycetes > Kitasatosporales > Streptomycetaceae > Streptomyces > Streptomyces sp. NPDC056600. Next base: position 11,507 of record NZ_JBHTVQ010000101.1, on the reverse strand, counting down.
ATCTCGCCGGTGGAGACCTCGTCGCTGCGCGGTTCGTAGATCACCGGCTTGAGGACCACGAACAGCGAGTCGTCGTAGACCTCCAGCTTCGGCCGCTGGTGCGCCTTGAGGGCGTCCTCGACGGCCAGCGGATGGAGCCCGAACTCGCTGGCGACCAGGTCGAACTCCTCCGGCGTGGGCTGGTGCAGCCCGATCCAGACGAACGACGAGTCGCTTCCCGCGGCGCGCGCCTGTGCCAGGGCGTCGGAGTAGTCCTCCTCGGCCGGGACCCTCTTCCCGTTCCGGTACACGGCGCAGTCGACGATCACCTGGTGCGTTCTCCCTCGTCCCGACGGACCCCACGGTGAGGTCCCCACAGTCCCTGGTACCCCTACCCTGGGCGACATGCCCACGCTCATCCTGGTCCGGCACGGACGTTCCACCGCCAACACCGCGGGACTGCTCGCCGGACGCATGCCCGGTGTGACGCTCGACGAACGCGGCGCCGCGCAGGCCGCCGCCCTCCCGGCCCGGCTGGAGGGGGTGCCGCTGGCCGAGGTCGTCACCAGCCCGCTGCGCCGCTGCCGGGAGACGGTCCAGCCGCTGCTGGCGGCCCGCCCGGGGCTGCCCGTCCACACCGAGGAGGGCATCACCGAGTGCGACTACGGCGACTGGACCGGCCGCAAGCTGGACGAGCTGTCCGGCGAGCCGCTGATGGAGGTCGTGCAGGCCCACCCCACCGCCGCCGCCTTTCCCGGCGGCGAGTCGATGCGCACGATGCAGCACCGGGCCGCCGAGGCGGTCCGGGAGTGGAACCTGCGGATCGAGAAGGAGCACGGGGCCGACGCGGTCTACCTGATGTGCTCCCACGGCGACATCATCAAGTCGCTGGCCGCCGACGCCCTGGGGCTGCACCTCGACCAGTTCCAGCGCCTCCAGGTCGAGCCCTGCTCGGTCACCGTGGTGCGCTACACCCGCACCCGGCCCTTCCTGCTGCGCCTCGGCGACACCGGCGACCTCGCCTCGCTGATCCCGCGTCCGGACCGGGTTCCGGAGGGGTCCGGCGGCGACGCCACGGTCGGGGGCGGCGCCGGGGCACCGTGATCGTCCCCGCAGTAGGGTGAAGCGCGTCAGCCCGTACCCCGACGACGACTCCCAGGAGACAGGACGTGTCACGTCAGGTGTTCCTCTACGATCCGCCGGACCGCTTCGTGGCCGGCACGGTCGGGCTGCCCGGGCGCCGTACGTTCTACCTCCAGGCCAGCGCCGGGGCCCGGGTGACCAGCGTCGCGCTGGAGAAGACCCAGGTCGCCGCACTCGCCGAACGGATGGACGAGCTGCTGGACGAGGTGGTGCGCCGCAGCGGCGGCAGCGCCTCCGTGCCCGCGGTCACCCCCGCCGACGTGCTGGACACCGCGCCCCTGCAGACGCCGGTGGACGAGGAGTTCCGGGTCGGCACCATGGCCCTGGCCTGGGACGGCTCCGACCAGCGCATGATCGTCGAGGCGCAGGCATTGGTCGAGCTGGAGGCGGAGACCGACGAGGACCTGGCCGCCGCGGAGGAGCAGATGCTCCAGGACGAGGAGAACGGCCCGCCCGTGCTGCGGGTGCGGCTCACCGGGGCGCAGGCGAGATCGTTCGCCAAGCGCGCCCTGGAGGTCGTCGACGCCGGACGCCCGCCGTGCCCCCTGTGCAGCCTGCCGCTCGACCCGGAGGGACACGTATGTCCGCGCCAGAACGGATACCGGCGCTGAGCCTGCCGCCCGCCGAACTGCTGGCCCGTGGCGAGCTCACCGTGCGCGGCCGGATCCCGGAGGCGTCCAACGCCGCGCTGTACTGCACCGTCGCGCTGGACGGGCAGGAGGCGGCGTGCGTCTACAAGCCGGTGGCGGGGGAGCGCCCGCTGTGGGACTTCCCCGACGGGAACCTCGCCCGCCGCGAGGTGGCCGCCTACGAGGTGTCCGAGGCCACCGGCTGGGGGCTCGTCCCACCCACCGTGCTGCGTGAGGGACCGCACGGCGAGGGCATGTGCCAGCTGTGGATCGAGCAGCCCCGGGAGCCGGAGCCGGGCGGCGAACTGCTCGCCCTGGTCGACCCGGAGAACCCCGGGCCCGGCTGGAAGGAGATCGGCCTCGCCGAGGTGGGGGAGGGCCGCACCGCCCTGCTGGTGCACGCCGACGACCCGCGACTGCGGCGGCTCGCCGTGCTGGACGCGGTGATCAACAACGCCGACCGCAAGGGCGGCCACCTGCTGACCGCGCCCGGCGGGCGGCTGTACGGCATCGACCACGGGGTCACCTTCCACACCGACGACAAGCTGCGGACGCTGCTGTGGGGCTGGGCCGGCGAGCCGCTCCCGCAGGAGGCGCTGGAGGCCCTGCGCCGCCTGGCGGCCGCGCTGGCCGACGACGGCCCTCTCACCGCGCGCCTGGCCCCCCTGATCACCGCGGCGGAGCTGGACGCCACCCGGGCGCGGGTCGCAGCCCTCCTGGACACCGGGATCCACCCGGAGCCGGGCGGCGAATGGCCCGCCCTGCCCTGGCCGCCGATCTGACGCGGTCCGGCGATTTCCGGCCACGCCGGGCCCGGCGGACGCCGAAGCACGGCGGAGGGATGCGCGCAAGAGTGCCTGTTCGGTCACGTGGGGGCCGTCTGGCGCGGACCGGTTCGTGGCCGGAACACCTGTCCGGTTAGGCTCATGACATGCATGCCTGGCCCGCTTCCGACGTCCCCGCCCTGCCCGGTCAGGGCCGCGACCTGAGGATCCACGACACCGCGACCGGCGGTCGCGTCACCCTCACCCCCGGCCCCGTCGCCCGCATCTACGTCTGCGGCATCACGCCCTACGACGCCACCCATATGGGTCACGCGGCGACCTACAACGCGTTCGACCTCGTCCAGCGCGTCTGGCTGGACACCAAGCGCCAGGTCCACTACGTCCAGAACGTCACCGACGTGGACGACCCCCTGCTCGAGCGCGCCCAGCGCGACGACGTCGACTGGGTGGCCCTCGCCGAGCGCGAGACGGCCCTGTTCCGCGAGGACATGACCGCCCTGCGGATGCTGCCGCCGAAGCACTACATCGGCGCCGTGGAGGCCATCCCCGGCATCGTCCCGCTGGTGGAGCGCCTGCTGGCGGCCGGCGCGGCCTACGAGCTCGAGGGCGACGTCTACTTCTCCGTCGAGTCCGACCCGCACTTCGGCCGGGTGTCGAACCTGGACGCGGCCGCGATGCGGCTGCTGTCCGCCGAGCGCGGCGGCGACCCGGAGCGCCCCGGCAAGAAGAACCCCCTCGACCCGATGCTGTGGATGACCGCCCGCGAGGGCGAGCCCAGCTGGGACGGCGGCAGCCTCGGCCGCGGCCGCCCGGGCTGGCACATCGAGTGCGTCGCCATCGCCCTGGACCACCTCGGCATGGGCTTCGACGTGCAGGGCGGCGGCTCCGACCTCGCCTTCCCGCACCACGAGATGGGCGCCTCGCACGCCCAGGTGCTGACCGGCGAATACCCCATGGCCAAGGCGTACGTCCACGCCGGCATGGTCGGCCTGGACGGCGAGAAGATGTCGAAGTCCAGGGGCAACCTGGTCTTCGTCTCCCGGCTGCGCCAGGACGGCGTCGACCCGGCCGCCATACGGCTGGCCCTGCTCGCCCACCACTACCGCAGCGACTGGGAGTGGACCGACCAGGTCCTGCGGGACGCCGTCGAGCGCCTCGACCGGTGGCGCGCCGCCGTCTCCCGGCCGGACGGCCCGCCCGCCGACGCGCTGGTCGAGGAGATCCGCGACGCCCTCGCCGACGACCTCGACGCCCCCGCCGCGCTGGCCGCGGTGGACCGCTGGGCCGCCGTCCAGCAGAGCACCGGCGGCCAGGACATCGGCGCCCCCGGCGTGGTCACCCGCGCGGTCGACGCCCTGCTCGGCGTCGCGCTCTAGGCGGACACGAACAGTCGCGCTCCAGGCAGACACGAACGAGGGGAGGGCCCCACACCGTCGGGTGTGGGGCCCTCCCCTCGTTCGTGCGACCGCTGCGGCGGCCCGGTCAGTCCTCCGAGCCCGCGCCCGGACCGGGACCCGGCCCCGCACCGGGGCCCTGCGGCGGATCGTCGTCGTCCCCGGACCGCGGCGGCTTCCCGGGGCGGGAGCGGCCGCCCGGGCTGTCCCGGCGGCGCAGGTACCGCTCGAACTCGCGGGCGATCGCCTCGCCTGAGGCCTCCGGGAGGTCCGCGGTGTCCCGCGCCTCCTCCAGGGTCTGCACGTACTCGGCCACCTCGCTGTCCTCGGCGGCCAGCTGGTCCACGCCGACCTGCCAGGCGCGCGCGTCCTCCGGGAGCTCGCCCAGTGGGACGCGGATGTCGATCAGGTCCTCCAGCCGGTTCAGCAGCGCCAGCGTGGCCTTCGGGTTCGGCGGCTGCGACACGTAGTGCGGCACCGCCGCCCACAGGCTCACCGCCGGCACCCCGGCGTGTGTGCAGGCCTCCTGGAGCACGCCCACGATGCCGGTGGGGCCCTCGTACTTGGTCTCCTCCAGGTCCATCCGCCGCGCCAGGTCGGCGTCGGAGGTGGTCCCGCTGATCGGCACCGGCCGGGTGTGCGGGGTGTCGCCGAGCAGCGCGCCCAGGATCACCACCAGCTCCACGCCCAGCTCGTGGGCGAAACCGAGCAGCTCGTTGCAGAAGGTGCGCCAGCGCATCGACGGCTCGATGCCACGGACCAGCACCAGGTCGCGCGGCTTGTCCCCGCCCACGCGCACCACCGAGAGCCGGGTCGTCGGCCAGGTGATCTTGCGGACCCCGTTGTCCAGCCACACGGTGGGCCGGTTGACCTGGAAGTCGTAGTAGTCCTCGGCGTCCAGCGCCGCGAACACCTCGCCCTTCCACTCCTTCTCGAGATGCGCGACCGCGGCGGAGGCGGCGTCACCGGCATCGTTCCAGCCTTCGAACGCGGCCACCATGACCGGGTCGATCAGCTCGGGAACCCCCTCGAGCTCGATCACCCAGCGCCTCCTTCCGACGAGTCCTCGCGTACGCCACAACCTTACGGCGTTCGAGGGCACTGCCCGCAGCCCCCTCGAACGGCCCGTGAGCGATCACTGCCCCGCCGGGAAGGGGTGCACACACGCCCCGGCGGCCCCGGGCGCGGACAGCTCTCCCGCGCGCCGGGGCCGCCGGGGCGTCACCGGCTCACTCCTCGACCCAGTCCATCGTCCGCCGGACCGCCTTGTGCCAGTTGTGGTACTCGCTGTCGCGGACCGCCGGGTCCATGTGGGGCGTCCACTCGGCGTCCTGGCGCCAGTTGGCGCGCAGCTCGTCCACGCTCTTCCAGAAGCCGACCGCCAGGCCCGCCGCGTAGGCCGCGCCCAGACAGGTCGTCTCGGACACCTCGGGCCGCACCACCGGCGCGTCCAGGCAGTCCGCGAGGATCTGCATCAGCAGGTCGTTGGCGGTCATGCCGCCGTCCACCCGCAGCGTCGCCAGCTGGACCCCGGAGTCCTTGGCCATGGCGTCGGTGATCTCCCGGGTCTGCCAGGCCGTGGCCTCCAGCACCGCGCGCGCCAGGTGCGCCTTGGTGACGTACCGGGTGAGCCCGGCGATCACCCCGCGGGCGTCGGAACGCCAGTAGGGGGCGAACAGGCCGGAGAACGCCGGCACGAAGTACGCGCCGCCGTTGTCCTCCACCGAGGCGGCCAGCGGCTCGATCTCGGCCGCGCTGGAGATCATCCCCATCTGGTCGCGCATCCACTGCACCAGCGAACCGGTGACCGCGATCGACCCCTCCAGCGCGTAGACCGGCTTCTGCCCGCCGATCCGGTAGCCGACCGTGGTGATCAGCCCGCTGTAGGAGTTGATGATCTTCTCGCCGGTGTTCATCAGCAGGAAGGTGCCGGTGCCGTAGGTCGACTTGCCCTCGCCCTCGGCGAAGCAGGTCTGGCCGAACAGCGCGGCCTGCTGGTCGCCCAGCGCCGAGGCGACCGGGATGCCGCCCAGCAGGTCGCCCAGCCGTCCGCCCCGGATCTTCCCGTACTCCTCGGCGGAGGAGCGGATCTCCGGGAGCATCGCGGTGGGGACGCCGATCGACTCGCAGATCCGCTCGTCCCAGTCGAGGGTGCGCAGGTTCATCAGCAGGGTGCGCGAGGCGTTGGTGACGTCGGTGACGTGCCGGCCGCCGTCCACGCCGCCCGTCAGGTTCCAGATCACCCAGCTGTCCATCGTGCCGAAGAGGATGTCCCCGGCCTCCGCCCGCTCGCGCAGGCCGTCCACCTGGTCCAGCAGCCAGCGTGCCTTGGGCCCGGCGAAGTAGGACGCCAGCGGCAGGCCGGTCTCCCGGCGGAAGCGGTCCTGGCCCACATTGCGGCCCAGTTCGCGGCAGAGCGCGTCGGTGCGGGTGTCCTGCCAGACGATCGCGTTGTGCACCGGCCGGCCGGTGTGCCGGTCCCACAGCACGGTCGTCTCGCGCTGGTTGGTGATGCCGATGGCCACGATGTCGTCCCGGGTGACGCCCGCGGCGGTGATCGCCCCGGCGACCACCTCCTCCAGGTTGGCCCAGATCTCCATGGCGTCGTGCTCGACCCAGCCCGGCTTCGGGAGGATCTGTTCGTGCTCCTTCTGGTCCACCGCGACGATCCGGCCGTCCCGGTCGAAGACGATGCAGCGGGTCGACGTGGTGCCCTGGTCGATGGCCGCGATGAACGGGCCTGCGCTGCGTCCTTCGGTCACTGGCTGCTGGTCGGTCACTGGTCACCCTTCGAGGTCTGCGGACGGGGTACGTGCGGGTCGACGCGTCTGCTCCACCGCGGCCTGCGCATGGTCTCTCAGGGGAACAGCCACCGGTAGAGACCCGCCGCGACCACCGCGCCGATCAGCGGACCGGCGACCGGCACCCAGGCGTACCCCCAGTCGGAGCCGCCCTTGTTCGGCAGGGGCAGGAGCGCGTGCGTCACCCGGGGGCCCAGGTCGCGGGCCGGGTTGATGGCGTAGCCGGTCGGGCCGCCCAGCGACAGGCCGATCGCGACCACGAGCAGGGCGGTGACCAGACCGCCCAGCGGGCCCAGGCCGTCGCCGTCGGCGTTGAGCCCCTGGGTGAGCACGCCGAGCAGCAGCACCACCGTGCCGATGATCTCGGTGAGCAGGTTCTGCAGCGGTTTGCGGATCTCCGGGCCGGTGGAGAAGATGCCCAGCACCGGTCCGGCGGCCGGTTCCCGCGCCTCGACCGACTTGCCCTCGGCGGTCGGCGTCTTCTGCGCACCGGGGCCGCCGACGATCTCGTGGTCGGTCAGATGGGCGTGGAACTGCCCGTAGTAGGCGACCCACACGAGGGCCGCGCCGATCATCGCGCCGAGCATCTGCCCGGCCCAGTACAGCGGCAGGTCCGCCCAGGCGGTGCCCCCGTTCAGGGCAAGGGCCAGGGTGACCGCCGGATTGAGGTGGGCCCCGGACACGGGTCCCGTGGCGTAGACCGCGACCATCACGGCCAGGCCCCAGCCGAAGGCGATGGAGAGCCATCCGGCGTTGCGGGCCTTGGACGCCTTGAGTGTGACGGCGGCGCACACGCCGCCGCCGAGGAGGATGAGAAGAGCCGTCCCTACTGTCTCGCCGATGAAGATCTGGGAGCTCGTCATCCTTCGCATGGTAACGACGAGACCCGAGGGGCGATACCGGAGTGTGATGGCGTGATTACGCCAAGATCACACCCCCCGGCGGGCCTCCGGTGGCCCTTCGCCCCGTCCGCCGTACGTCCGTCCGGCGGCGTCCGCACAGTGGACCGGAGCGCCACTGTGCGGACACCCCGGCTAGGCTGATCTGGTGCGCACCCCGCGGAATCGGTCCGCGACCGCGCAAAGCCGACAGCCGTCGCATCCCAGGGAGCTCCTCCATGGCCTCGTCGCCGTCCCCGTCCGCAGCAGACGCCCGTGCCCGCGTGTCCGCCCTCCGAGAGGCCCTGGCCACCCGCGTGGTGGTCGCCGACGGGGCGATGGGCACGATGCTCCAGGCGCAGGACCCCACCCTGGAGGACTTCCAGGACCTCGAGGGCTGCAACGAGATCCTGAACGTCACCCGCCCCGACATCGTCCGTTCGGTCCACGACGCCTACCTCGAGGTGGGCGTCGACTGTGTCGAGACCAACACCTTCGGCGCCAACCACTCGGCCGCCGCCGAGTACGAGATCGCCGACCGGATCCACGAGCTGTCCGAGGCGGGCGCCCGCGTCGCCCGCGAGGCGGCCGACGACTTCACCGCGCGCACCGGCCGACAGCGCTGGGTGCTGGGTTCCATGGGCCCCGGCACCAAGCTGCCCACCCTGGGCCACATCGGCTACGGCGTCGTCCGCGACGGCTTCCAGGCCAACGCCGAGGGCCTGCTCGGCGGCGGCGCCGACGCGCTGATCGTGGAGACCACCCAGGACCTGCTGCAGACCAAGGCCGCCGTCGTGGGCGCCCGCCGCGCCATGGAGGCCACCGGCGTCCAGGTGCCGCTGATGGTGTCGATGGCGTTCGAGACCACCGGCACCATGCTGCTCGGTTCCGAGATCGGCGCCGCGCTCACCGCGCTCGAGCCGCTCGGCATCGACATGATCGGCCTGAACTGCTCGACCGGCCCCGCCGAGATGACCGAGCACCTGCGCTACCTGGCCCGCCACTCCCGCATCCCGCTGCTGTGCATGCCCAACGCCGGCCTGCCCGTCCTCACCAAGGACGGCGCGCACTTCCCGCTGGACGCCGAGGGCCTGGCCGACGCCCAGCAGGACTTCGTCCGCGACTACGGCCTCTCCCTGGTCGGCGGCTGCTGCGGCACCACGCCGGAGCACCTGCGTCAGCTGGTCGAGCGGGTCCAGGGCGCCGCCCCGGTCGAGCGCGACCCGCGTCCCGAGCCCGGAGCCGCCTCGCTCTACCAGACGGTGCCGTTCCGCCAGGACACCTCCTACCTCGCCATCGGCGAGCGCACCAACGCCAACGGCTCCAAGAAGTTCCGCGAGGCCATGCTGGAGGGCCGCTGGGACGACTGCGTCGAGATGGCCCGCGAGCAGATCCGCGAGGGCGCGCACATGCTCGACCTGTGCGTGGACTACGTGGGCCGCGACGGCGTCGCCGACATGGCCGAGCTGGCCGGCCGGTTCGCGACCGCCTCCACCCTGCCGATCGTGCTGGACTCCACCGAGGTGGACGTGCTGCGGGCCGGTCTGGAGAAGCTGGGCGGCCGTGCCGTGCTGAACTCCGTCAACTACGAGGACGGGGCCGGGCCCGAGTCGCGGTTCGCCAAGGTCACCGAGCTGGCCCGGGAACACGGCGCCGCGCTGATCGCGCTGACCATCGACGAGGAGGGCCAGGCCCGCACGGTGGAGAAGAAGGTCGAGATCGCCGAGCGGCTGATCGACGACCTGACCGCCAACTACGGCATCCACGAGTCGGACATCCTGGTCGACTGCCTGACCTTCACCATCTGTACCGGGCAGGAGGAGTCCCGGGGGGACGGCGTCGCCACCATCGAGGCGATCCGCGAGCTCAAGAGCCGCCGCCCGGACGTGCAGACCACCCTCGGCCTGTCCAACATCTCCTTCGGCCTCAACCCGGCCGCCCGCATCCTGCTGAACTCCGTCTTCCTGGACGAGTGCGTCAAGGCGGGCCTGGACTCGGCGATCGTGCACGCCAGCAAGATCCTCCCGATCGCCCGGTTCAGCGAGGAGGAGGTCGCCACCGCCCTGGACCTGGTGTACGACCGCCGCAGCGAGGGCTACGACCCGCTGCAGAAGCTGATGCAGCTCTTCGAGGGCGCCACCGCCAAGTCGCTCAAGGCGGGCAGGGCCGAGGAACTGGCCGCGCTGCCGCTGGACGAGCGGCTCAAGCGACGGATCATCGACGGCGAGAAGAACGGCCTGGAGGCCGACCTCGACGAGGCGCTGACCACCCGCAAGGCCCTCGACATCGTCAACGACACCCTGCTGGACGGCATGAAGGTGGTCGGCGAGCTGTTCGGCTCGGGCCAGATGCAGCTGCCGTTCGTCCTCCAGTCCGCCGAGGTCATGAAGACCGCGGTCGCGCATCTGGAGCCGCACATGGAGAAGACGGACGAGGCGGGCAAGGGCACCATCGTGCTGGCCACCGTCCGCGGCGACGTGCACGACATCGGCAAGAACCTGGTCGACATCATCCTCTCCAACAACGGCTACAACGTCGTCAACCTCGGCATCAAGCAGCCGGTCTCGGCGATCCTGGACGCGGCCGAGGAGCACCGGGCCGACGTCATCGGCATGTCGGGCCTGCTGGTGAAGTCCACGGTGATCATGAAGGAGAACCTGGAGGAGCTGAACCAGCGCGAGCTGGCCGCCCGCTTCCCGGTGATCCTCGGCGGCGCCGCCCTCACCCGCGCCTACGTCGAGCAGGACCTGCACGAGATCTACCAGGGCGAGGTCCGCTACGCCCGGGACGCCTTCGAGGGCCTGCGCCTGATGGACGCGCTGATCGGCATCAAGCGCGGCGTGCCCGGCGCCAAGCTGCCCGAGCTGCGCCAGCGCCGGGTGAAGGCGGCCCCCGCCCTCCAGGTGGAGGAGCGCCAGGACGAGGGGCCGGTGCGCTCCGACGTGGCCACCGACAACCCCGTCCCGACCCCGCCCTTCTGGGGCACCCGCGTGGTCAAGGGCATCCAGCTCAAGGAGTACGCCTCCTGGCTCGACGAGGGCGCCCTGTTCAAGGGCCAGTGGGGCCTGAAGCAGGCCCGCACCGGCGACGGCCCCTCCTACGAGGAGCTCGTCGAGACCGAGGGCAGGCCGCGGCTGCGCGGCCTGCTGGACCGGCTGCAGACGGAGAACCTGCTGGAGGCCGCCGTCGTGTACGGCTACTTCCCCTGCGTCTCCAAGGGCGACGACCTGATCCTGCTGGACGAGGACGGCGGCGAGCGCACCCGCTTCACCTTCCCCCGCCAGCGCCGCGGCCGCCGGCTCTGCCTGGCGGACTTCTTCCGTCCCCAGGAGTCCGGCGAGACGGACGTGGTCGGCCTCCAGGTCGTCACCGTCGGCTCGCGGATCGGCGAGGAGACCGCCCGGCTGTTCGCCGCCGACTCCTACCGCGAATACCTGGAGCTGCACGGTCTGTCCGTGCAGCTCGCCGAGGCGCTCGCCGAGTACTGGCACGCCCGGGTCCGCTCCGAGCTCGGCTACGCCGGCGAGGACCCGGACGAGATGAGCGGCATGTTCGAGCTGAAGTACCGCGGCGCCCGCTTCTCCCTCGGCTACGGGGCCTGCCCCGACCTGGAGGACCGGGCCAAGATCGCGGAGCTGCTGAAGCCGGAGCGCATCGGCGTCCACCTCTCCGAGGAGTTCCAACTGCACCCGGAGCAGTCCACCGACGCCATCGTCATCCACCACCCCGAGGCGAAGTACTTCAACGCCCGCTGAGCCGCTCGCGCCCGTCGCGCCGCCGTTTCCGGCAGGCGATCGGCGCGAACCGGTCGTACACTGGTCGATCCGCCGCAGGCCGGCCGCCCTCCCCTCCCGGGGGGGGGGGCCCGCCCGGGGGCCCCCCCCCCCCCCCACCCGCA
>NZ_JBHTVQ010000100.1:0-15461 GCF_042792855.1 Streptomyces sp. NPDC056600 | reverse complement strand
CCCGTGAGGAGGCGGGCCCGGCTCTCGCGTTCGGGGCCTGGTCGGCGCCGTGGCGGCGGGCCCGGTGAGGGCCCGGCGGCGCGTCAGCGGGTGCGGGCGACGAGATAGCGGAACACGTTCGGCATCCACACCGTGCCGTCCTGGCGCACGTACGGGTGCAGGGCCTCGCGCAGCTCCTTGTCGACCTGGTCGTGGTCCGTGGCGGCGGCCGCCGCGTCGAACAGCCCGGTCGCCCACAGGCCCCGCACCGCGCTGTCGGTCCCCGCGTAGCCGAAGGGGCAGGAGACCCGGCCCGAGCCGTCGGGGACCAGACCGGCCCGCCGGGCCACGTCCTCCAGGTCGTCCCGGCCGGCCGGCCGCCAGCTCCCCGGGGCCCGGGGCTCCGCCAGCCGCGCCGCGACCCGCAGCACCGCCGTCGTCGCGCACCGCTCCGGCGGCCCCCACCCGGTCAGCACCACGGCCGCGCCGCGCTCGGCGAGCGGCGCCGAGTCCCGCAGCCGGGCGACCAGGGCGTCGGTGTCCCCGGTCAGGCAGCCGACCGGCTCCAGCGACGTCACCACCGTGTACGCCCGCGCCCGGGCCGGCGGCTGCTCGGCCAGCCGCACGCCGCCCGCCGGGCCCGGGGCGCCTGTGCTTTCCTCGTGGGCCGCGAGATGGACCGCGAGCCTTTCCCGCGCCAGGTTGAGCCGTTCAGGTGAGTCGCTCTCCACGCCGGTGACGTCGGCGCCGCGCGCCGCCGCCATCAGCAGGGCCAGCCCCGAGCCGCAGCCGAGCCCCAGCAGGCGGGTGCCCGGACCCACGCCCAGACGCGTGTGCACGGCCTCGTACAGCGGGACCAGCATGCGTTCCTGGATCTCGGACCAGTCGCGGGCCAGCACCCGCGGGCCCGCCCCCGTGGTCCGGGTCGTACGGGGAGGGTGAGGTCGCAGGAGAGTGGATGTCATGTAGCGCCCCAATCGCCGAAGTGTTGCCGCTTTCCGGCCGTCCGTCGGTCCGTGCCGTCCGTGCCGTCGTCGTGCGCCGCGCCGCCCCCGTCCGTGCCCCGGCTTCCCCCCGTATGCCAGGTAACTGCTAGGACGCTGTCCCGTCCAGGGCGCTTGGACACCCCATTGCCGGATGCGGGCGTATAAGGCGAGATTTCACATACCGGTAACCCGGAGGGCAACCGGAGACGGGGGTGCCGCGTCAGGAAGGGTGAGGATTCGTGAACCGGACCCGCCGTCAGGCTTCGGCCTAACGGGGTGTAACCTCGCGATCACGTCGTAATCGCGCCAAGCTGAGGCGCGCGCCGGGGCGCACATGGAACCTCGTGCGCCGGGTACCGCCCTGTACGTACGTGTGACTACGTACCGGCTTGTGGTGAGACGTCAGCCTTCTGCGCAGATCAGCGCACCCGTCCTCGTCCGGACACATCAGAGAGAACTGACGGGTACGTGCAAATTATTTGAGATGCCCCGGAATAGGAACACCGAGGGCTGCGGCGTCGTTGTCATTACGTGAGCACGACACCACCAGTTCTCGCCGCCGAGCTGGCACAGGCATGGGCCGACATTCAACGGCACCATCCCGAGCTGCCTGACCTGGCCGCGCCCGAATCACTGATCGGGGAGTCCTCGTCCGCCTGTGGACACGAACTCTCCTTCGAGCGACTCCTCCATGAGGCAGTCCACGGCATCGCCGCCGCCCGTGGCATTCGCGACACGTCGCGGGCCGGCCGCTACCACAACCGCAGGTTCCTGGCGATCGCCGAGGAGCTCGGGCTCGACCACTCCGAGGAGCCGCATCCCAGCAGTGGCTTCTCGCTGGTCACGCTCAAGCCCGAGGCCAAGCGCCGGTACCGGCCCACGATCGAACGGCTGCAGCGCGCGCTCAAGGCGCACAACGCGGCTGTGGCGTCGGACACGGCCGGCACCTTCCGGGGCCCTGCGGCCCGTCACGGTTCCTCGGGGGGAGGTGTGCGGGTCAAGGCCGTCTGCGACTGCGGTCGCAACGTGCGCGTCGTTCCGTCCGTGCTGGCGCAGGCGCCCATCGTCTGCGGGGGCTGCGGGAAGCCCTTCAGGATCCCCGAACCCGAACCGCTTGCCGCGGCGAGCTGAGGCGGCGCGGGTCCCGCGTAGAGCCGGCGCATCGTGGACGCCGGCCCTGCGCGGGCCCCGTACGCCCCCGTTCGGATCCGGGGCCGGTCATATGGCAGAATGGCCAGCTGTACTCGACAGTCGCACAGGACCCCTCTCTCCTCCGGCTGACGCGTCCATCGGGCACTCGGTGCCGCAACCCCACGCGGCTTCCCGTCGCGCCCAACCACGTCAATTCCAGGAGATTCCACTCCCGTGGCAGTCAAGATCAAGCTGAAGCGTCTGGGCAAGATCCGTTCGCCTCACTACCGCATCGTCGTCGCCGACAGCCGTACCCGCCGTGACGGCCGGGCGATCGAGGAGATCGGCAAGTACCACCCGACGTACAACCCGTCGGTGATGGAGGTCGACGCCGAGCGTGTCGCCTACTGGCTCTCCGTCGGCGCCCAGCCGACCGAGCCGGTTCTCGCCATCCTCAAGAAGACCGGCGACTGGCAGAAGTTCAAGGGCGAGCCCGCCCCCGCGCCGCTGCTGCAGCGCGCCGAGAAGCCGGCGCGTCCGTCCTTCGAGGCGCTCGGCGGCGAGGACACCGGCAAGGGCGAGGCCATCACCCAGAAGAAGAAGGCCGAGAAGAAGGACGAGGCCGCTGCCGAGTCCGCTCCGGCTGAGTCGACCGAGGCCTGAGCATGCTCGAGGAGGCTCTCGAGCACCTCGTGAAGGGCATCGTCGACAACCCTGACGATGTGCAGGTCGCCTCCCGCGATCTGCGTCGCGGGCGCGTGCTCGAGGTCCGGGTCCACCCGGACGACCTCGGCAAGGTGATCGGCCGTAACGGCCGCACCGCTCGCGCCCTGCGAACCGTCGTGGGCGCCATCGGCGGCCGCGGCGTCCGTGTCGACCTGGTCGACGTGGACGACGTCCGCTGACACACGCAACACCGGCTCGGGCCGGGGACGGCCTTGGAGCCGTCCCCGGCCCGACGTCGTTCCCGACCTCGGTCCGTCCCCCGCAGTTTTGACCAGGAGAGCAAGCACAGTGCAGCTGGTAGTCGCACGCATCGGCCGCGCCCACGGCATCAAGGGTGACGTCACCGTCGAGGTACGTACCGACGAGCCGGAGCTGCGGCTCGCGCCCGGCGCCGTCCTGGCCACCGACCCGGCCTCGGCCGGTCCGCTGACCATCGAGACGGGACGGGTGCACAGCGGCCGGCTGCTGCTGCGCTTCGAGGGCGTGCGGGACCGCACCGGCGCAGAGGCGCTGCGCAACACCCTCCTCATCGCGGACGTCGACCCCGAGGAACTGCCCGAGGAGGAGGACGAGTACTACGACCATCAGCTCATGGACCTGGACGTGGTGACCGTCGACGGCGAGGAGGTGGGCCGGATCACCGAGATCTCCCACCTGCCCTCGCAGGACCTCTTCGTGGTCGAGCGTCCGGACGGCAGCGAGGTCTACGTGCCGTTCGTCCAGGAGATCGTCGTGGAGATCGACCTCGAGGAGCAGCGGGCCGTGATCGACCCGCCGCCCGGGCTGATCGACGAGCGCGCCGAGATCGCCTCCGCCCGGGACGCGGCCGCGGAGGAGCAGGCCTCCGGCGAGGAGCAGGCGTCCCGCGAGGAGCAGGCATCCGGCGAGCGGGCCGACGGCGAGACGAAGCGGGACCAGGACTGATGCGTCTCGATGTCGTCACCATCTTCCCGGAGTACCTGGAGCCGCTGAACGTCTCCCTGGTCGGCAAGGCCCGCGCCCGCGGGCTGCTCGACGTCGGGGTCCACGACCTGCGGGACTGGACCTACGACCGGCACAACACCGTCGACGACACCCCCTACGGCGGCGGCCCCGGCATGGTCATGAAGACCGAGCCCTGGGGCGACGCCCTCGACGAGGTCCTCGCCGACGGGTACGAGGCCGGCGCCGGCGCCCCCGTGCTGGTCGTGCCGACGCCCAGCGGCCGCCCGTTCACCCAGGAACTGGCCGTGGAGCTCTCCTCCAGGCCCTGGCTGGTCTTCACCCCGGCCCGTTACGAGGGCATCGACCGCCGGGTGATCGACGAGTACGCCACCCGCATGCCGGTGTACGAGGTCTCCATCGGCGACTACGTGCTGGCCGGCGGCGAGGCCGCCGTCCTCGTGGTCACCGAGGCGGTGGCCCGTCTGCTGCCGGGCGTGCTCGGCAACGCCGAGTCGCACCGCGACGACTCCTTCGCCCCGGGCGCCATGGCCAACCTGCTGGAGGGACCGGTGCACACCAAGCCGCCCGTCTGGCGGGGCCGCGGGATCCCCGAGGTGCTGCTCAGCGGCCACCACGGGAAGATCGCCCGCTGGCGCCGTGACGAGGCGCTGCGCCGGACCACCGCCCACCGGCCCGACCTGATCGAGCGCACCGCCCCCGAGGCCTTCGACAAGAAGGACCGCGAGATGCTCTCCATCCTCGGCTGGGCGCCCGACCCCGGGGCCGGAGCGCACGGCCGGTTTTGGCGACGCGTGGAAGACGTGGAAGAATAGGCCGCTGTTGTGTGTGGCCCGGTCCGCGCCCCTGCCACAGGGGGACACGACGCGGCGTCCCGGTCACGGCGACGTTTTCCCGATGAAACCTAGCTCCCGTTGATGACCTGTGGCATCAGCGAAGAAAGCAGACGAAATGTCTCACCTGCTCGACTCCGTCGACGCCGCGTCGCTGCGCAGCGACGTCCCGGCCTTCCGCCCGGGTGACACCGTCAACGTCCACGTCCGCGTCATCGAGGGCAACCGCTCTCGTGTGCAGCAGTTCAAGGGCGTCGTCATCCGCCGCCAGGGCGCCGGTGTCCGCGAGACCTTCACGGTCCGCAAGGTCTCGTTCTCCGTCGGCGTCGAGCGCACCTTCCCGGTGCACACCCCGATCGTCGAGAAGATCGAGCTGGTCACCCGCGGTGACGTGCGTCGCGCCAAGCTGTACTACCTGCGCGAGCTGCGCGGCAAGGCGGCGAAGATCAAGGAGAAGCGCGACAACTGAGCTCGCGCCGGTGTGCCGGCGGGGGCCGGATAGCATCTGCCCCCTATGGACACCGAAGCTCAGCACCAGGAGCGCGACCGCTCCTTCCCGCCCGCGTCCGAGGACTCTCCTCGGCCGCAGGACGGGGAGGCGCGGTCGCGCTTCGCTGTTTCCCGCGGACCGGGGCGGGACGCGCCGGACGCCGGGGACGGTGACGGGGGCGGCGACGCGGAGGGGCGCGGCGGGTTCCGCGCCTGGCTGCCCGGCGGGAGTCTCACGCTGACCCTGGGGGCCTGCCTGGTCTTCCTCCTGGCGGTCACGCTGTTCGTCGCCCAGCCCTTCCGGATCCCCAGCTCCTCCATGCGACCCGCCCTGGAGGCCGGTGACCGGGTCCTGGTGAACAAGCTGGCCTATCGCTTCGGCGACGGACCGGCCCGCGGGGACGTGGTGGTCTTCGAGGGCGGCGAGCGGTTCGGCGACGGGTACTTCGTCAAGCGGGTGGCCGGGGTGGGCGGCGACCGCGTGGTCTGCTGCGACCGGGACGGCCGGCTGCGGATCAACGGGCGCGCGGTGGACGAGTCGCCGTTCCTGGCCGGCGACGCCCCGTCGGCGGTGCCGTTCGACGTGGTGGTGCCCGCCGGGAGACTCTTCCTGCTCGGCGACCACCGCGCCGCCTCCCGCGACTCCCGGGACCACCTGGGCTCGCCGGGCGGGGGCATGGTGCCCGTGGAGGACGTCACCGGGCGGGCCGACTGGATCCTCTGGCCGGCCGGCCGGTGGACGCGGATCGAACCGTCCGGCGCCTATGCCGGCGTGCCCGAGGCGGAGGGGGCTCATGGGTAGGCGGGGACGCACACAGGGAGCGGGGGAGGGGCCGGAGGCCGCCGGGCCCCCGCCGGGGCGCGCCGAACGGCGCAGACTGCGCCGCCGGGTGCAGCGCCGTCGCCGGCGGGCGCTGCTGAAGGAGATACCCCTGCTGGGCGGCGTGGCGCTGCTGATCGCGCTGCTGCTGAAGACCTTCCTGTTCCAGGCGTTCGTGATCCCCTCCGGCTCGATGGAGCAGACCATCCGGATCGGGGACCGGGTGATCGTGGACAAGCTGTCCCCGTGGTTCGGGTCGAAGCCCGAGCGGGGTGACGTGGTGGTCTTCCGCGACCCGGGCGGCTGGCTGGGGCACGAGGAGGTCGCCGCGCTCACCGACGAGTCGGCGGTGACCCGGCGGATCAAGGAAGGGCTCGCCTTCGTGGGCGTGCTGCCGTCGGCCGACGAACAGGATTTGATCAAGCGGGTGGTGGGGGTCGGCGGCGACCACGTGATGTGCTGCGACGCCGAGGGCAGGATGACCGTGAACGGCACTCCGCTCGACGAGGACTACCTTCATCCGGGTGACGATCCGTCCGCGATGCCCTTCGAGGTGACGGTTCCCGAGGGGACCCTGTGGGTGATGGGCGACCACCGGTCGCGTTCGGCGGACTCCCGCGAGCACCGCGACGGACCGTACGGCGGGGCCGTCGCGGAGGACCTCGTGGTGGGCCGGGCGGTCGCGGTGGCCTGGCCGCTGGGGCACTGGGGGCGCCTGACCAAGCCGGAGACCTTCACCTCCGTCCGGGGGCCGGGAGGGTCGCCGGGCTCGGCGGGGTCACCGGTCCCGGTGGGGTCATCGGGTTCGCCCGGGTCATCGGGTTCGGCGGATTCATCGGGCTCGTCAGGGTCCGGCGACGACGGGGGGTAGCCGCCCGGCAGCCCGGCTCGCATAGGGTGGCAGCACCCGGGCAGGCGGGTCGGCCGAGGTGGTGGACGGATTTCCGGGACCACCGAGCCCTGGGGAACTCCCGCTCGTTAAGGGAGTGGTGGGCCCGCGCCGGGCAGCGGGCGGGCGGCGGTACGGAGTGAGGAGTTCGGTGTGGGGGATGCGGCGGTTGGCGCACGCTCCGGTGGCGGCGACGGATGGCGGGGGCGGTCTCCCGAAGCCGGCCCGCAGGAAGGTGAGGACGTGACGCACGGCAGTGACCCCGAGGGTTCCGGCGGGGCTCCGGAGGAGGACGGCGGCCAGGGGTCGCGGCGCGGCTCCTCGAACCAGCAGGTGCGGTCGTTCTGGAAGGAGCTGCCGCTGCTGGTCGTGATCGCGCTGGTTCTCGCCCTGGTGATCAAGACGTTCCTGTTGCAGGCGTTCTCCATCCCCTCGGACTCCATGCAGAACACGCTTCAGCGCGGTGACCGGGTCCTGGTCGACAAGCTCACCCCGTGGTTCGGCGCGGAGCCCGAGCGCGGCGAGGTCATCGTCTTCCACGACCCGGACAACTGGCTCGCGGGCCAGCCGGTGGAGGAACCCAACGCCTTCCAGAAGGTGCTCACCTGGGTCGGTCTGATGCCCTCCTCCGAGGAGCGGGACCTGATCAAGCGCGTGATCGGCGTCGGCGGGGACACCGTCGAGTGCCGCGGCACCGGCAAGGTCGTCGTCAACGGCGTCGCGCTCGACGAGCCGTACGTCTTCCCGGGCAACACCCCGTGCAGCGACGACGACGCCGGGCAGTTCAAGGTCAAGGTGCCCGAGGGCTACCTGTGGGTGATGGGCGACCACCGCCAGAACAGCAAGGACTCCCGTTACAACCAGGAGGACGCCCACAAGGGCATGGTCCCGGTCGACGACGTCGTCGGACGCGCCGTGGTGAAGGCGTGGCCCATCGACCGCTGGGGCACCCTGCCGGTGCCGGAGACCTTCGACCAGCCCGCGCTGAACAAGTAGGCAGGGCCTTTCGCCCCGCCGTCCCGCGCCTCGACGCCGTCACGGCCCGTCCCTCCGCCCGCGGAGGGACGGGCCGTGACCCGTTCCGGGGCCGGCGGGCGGGCGGGTTCGCCGGGGCGGTGACCCGTTCCCGGGCCGGCGCACTGTCGGTCGGCCCGGCTCCGTGACGTGTTCCCGGGCCGGTGCGCGGGTCGTCGGGGTGTGAGGAGACCGTGTGCGAAGGCGGTCGACAGGGGCTGACCAGGCGCCGTACCGCCGGGTAGGGTGCGGGGCCATGGGCAGTGAGAGCAGGACCGACACGGCCGCGGCGATCAGCGGCGAGGGCGCCGTCGCCCCGAGCGGCACCCCGGCCGGCAGCCGGCTGGGCCAGCGCCTTTCGGGCCTGGTGGTCGCGCTGGGCACGCTGCTCTTCCTCGGCGGCTTCGGCTGGGCCGCGCTGATGTACGTGCCGTTCACCGTCCCCACCCTGTCCATGCACCCCACCATCGGCGCCGGTGACCGGGTGCTCGCCCAGCGGGTGGACGGCTCCGAGGTGCGGCGCGGCGACGTCGTGGTCTTCGAGCAGAAGTCGTGGGCGGACGCTCCCCTGGTGAAGCGGGTCGTCGCGGTCGGCGGCGACACCGTGGCCTGCTGTTCCGACGGCGGGCTCAAGGTGAACGGCGAGCGGATCGACGAGCCCTACACCCGCGACGACCCGTTCGCGGCGACGGCCTCCTTCTCCGAGGTCACCGTGCCCAAGGGCAGGCTGTTCCTGCTGGGCGACGACCGCAGCGGCTCCCTCGACTCCACCGCCCACCTCATGGAGAAGGGTGGGGGCACGGTCGCCCGCAGCGCGGTCAAGGGACGGGTGGACGCCGTGGTGTGGCCGATGAAGGGGATGCTGGAGCCCGCCACCGGCTTCCGGGTGCTCGGCGACGAACCCACTCCGGCGGGGCCGCTGAGGACCCAGGTGACCCTGGTGACGGCGGGAGCGCTGATGATCTTCGCGGGGGCCGCCTACGGGCCGGTGGCGGGCCTGCTGACCCGGAGACGGGGGACGCCCCCGGCCCGTGGCTGAGGACGGCTGACCCTCCGCCCGCGCCCCCAGCCGAGGTGGGGGCGGTGGCCCCTGTCGGCCACGACGACCGCGTGCCCCCGTTGCGCGCAGACACGACGACCGCCGGGCGATGCCCGGCGGTCCTGCCTGGTCAGGGTCGATACGACCGGGATCGTCCTGGAGCGTGCGACTTTCGCGCGAGCGCGGTGCTGGACGTGTGGGGAACTCGGGCGGTCGCATGAGACGGTGTATCCCACGGGACTCGCCGGGCTGCCGCGCAGGCCGCTCGACGACGGTCCCCCTGCCGGGCCGGAGCCCCCTGAGCCGGAAATCGCCCAGGGGCTCGTGGGACTGACGCACAATGGTGGGATCGCACGGCTGAAGGGGAACATGCCATGAGCGCCGAGGACCTCGAGAAGTACGAGACCGAGATGGAGCTGAAGCTCTACCGGGAGTACCGAGACGTCGTCGGACTGTTCACCTACGTGATCGAGACCGAGCGCCGGTTCTACCTCACCAACGACTACGACATGCAGGTGCACTCCGTCCAGGGCGAGGTGTTCTTCGAGGTCACCATGGCCGACGCCTGGGTGTGGGACATGTACCGGCCGGCCCGCTTCGTCAAGAAGGTACGGGTCCTGACGTTCAAGGACGTGAACATCGAGGAGCTCAACAAGACGGATCTGGAGCTCCCGGGCGGCTGACCTGTGGAAAACCTCCGCAAGCGGCCAAGAAGCCTCACCCGAAAGGGTGAGGCTTCTGTCGTCGGAGGGCCGTTCGTCCACCAAGATCCACACGGTGCGGGACGCGGGACCACCGTGGGTGCCGGAGGTGGTGCCGGATGGGCGCTCGAAGTGGACACGGTGTACGAGGTGCACGGGACGAAGACCGACGGACGGCCGCCGGGACGGTCCCCGTGGCGGTCCAGGCAGGCGGGCCGGCGGGGGGCGGCCCCGGAGGGGACCGCGGCACAGGGGCGCGTGGCGCGCTCGGGGCCTGGGGTGAGGAGCTCGCCGCACGCCGGCTGACCGAGGCCGGCATGACGGTGCTGGACCGCAACTGGCGGGGCGGCCGGACCGGAGAGATCGACATCGTCGCGCGGGACGGCGACGCCGTGGTGGTCTGCGAGGTGAAGACGCGCCGCGCCCCGGCGGAGGGGCGGGCGGCCTTCGAGCATCCGATGGCCGCCGTGACGCCCGCCAAGGCCGCCCGGCTGCGCGGCCTCGCCGAGCGGTGGGTGCAGGAGCACGGCGGGGCTCCGCCGGGCGGGGTGCGCATCGACGTGGTCGGCGTGCTGCTACCCCGGCGCGGAGCGCCCCAGGTCGAGCACGTGCGGGGGGTGGCCTGAGATGGGCTTCGCGCGTACCTGCTCGG
Organism: Streptomyces sp. NPDC056600; assembly: GCF_042792855.1. Taxonomy (NCBI): domain Bacteria; kingdom Bacillati; phylum Actinomycetota; class Actinomycetes; order Kitasatosporales; family Streptomycetaceae; genus Streptomyces; species Streptomyces sp. NPDC056600. Next base: position 5,260 of record NZ_JBHTVQ010000100.1, on the reverse strand, counting down.
TGGCGCTGGTCGGCGCCGAGGGCGTGGTGGTCGAGGTGCAGGCCGACCTGGAACCGGGGGTGGCCGCCTTCACGCTGGTGGGCCTGCCCGACAAGAGCCTCAGTGAGAGCCGTGACCGGGTGCGGGCCGCGGTGGTCAACTCGGGCGCCGCGTGGCCGCAGAAGAAGCTCACCGTCGGCCTCAGCCCCGCCTCGGTGCCCAAGGGCGGCAGCGGGTTCGACCTGGCCGTCGCCTGCGCCGTGCTGGGCGCGGCGGAGCTGATCGACCCGAAGGCGCTGGCCGAGCTGGTGATGATCGGAGAGCTGGGGCTGGACGGCCGGGTGCGGCCGGTGCGCGGCGTCCTCCCGGTGGTGCTGGCCGCCGCGGAGGCGGGCTACCAGCAGGTGGTGGTGCCCGAGTGCGCGGCGGCGGAGGCGTCCCTGGTGCCCGGGGTGTCGGTGCTGGGGGTCCGCAGCCTGCGCCAGCTGATCGCCGTCCTGACGGACGCGCCGGTGCCCGAGGAGGAACCGGTGGCGCAGGGCCGTCCCGACGCGATGCTGGCCGGCCTGCGGCTGCCGGGAGCCGCCGCTGCGGTCGGAGTGCCCGGCGGCGCCTTCTCCGAGCAGGGGCACGACCTCGCGGACGTCGCGGGAGGCCTGCGGGCGCGGGCCGCCCTGGAGGTCGCCGCGGCGGGCGGCCACCACCTGTTCCTCTCCGGGCCGCCGGGGACCGGCAAGACCATGCTGGCCGAACGTCTGCCGACGCTCCTGCCGCCGCTGGGGCGGCAGGAGTCCCTTGAGGTCACCGCCGTCCACTCGGTGGCCGGGCTGCTGCCGCCTGGCCGCCCGCTGATCGACCAGCCGCCCTACTGCGCCCCGCACCACTCGGCCACCATGCAGGCGCTGGTGGGCGGCGGGAAGGGCACGGCCAGACCCGGCGCCGTCTCGCTGGCCCACCGGGGTGTCCTCTTCCTCGACGAGACGCCGGAATTCAGCCGGGCGGCACTGGACGCGCTGCGGCAGCCGCTGGAGTCGGGCCATGTGGTGATCGCCCGGAGCGAGGGCGTGGTGCGGTTTCCGGCCAAATGCCTGATGGTGCTGGCGGCCAACCCGTGCCCCTGCGGGCGGTTCTCCCGGACCGACGACAGCTGCGAGTGCTCCCCGCACGCGGTGCGGCGCTACCAGGCGCGGATCTCCGGGCCCCTGCTGGACCGGGTCGACCTGCGGGTTCAGGTGGAGCCGGTGACGCGGGCGGAGCTGGCCGGGCGAGGGCGCAGCGGGGAGTCCTCGGTGACCGTCGCGGCCCGGGTGCTGGCCGCCCGTGAGCGCACGGCGGCGCGACTCGACGGCACGCCGTGGCGCACCAACGGCGAGGTGCCCGGCCGCGAGCTGCGCGGCCGGTGGAGAGCGGCCCTCGGCGCCATGGAGCGTGCGGAGCGCCTCCTGGAGCGCGGCACGCTCACCGCGCGGGGCCTGGACCGGGTGCTCCGGGTGGCCTGGACGGTGGCCGATCTGGTGGGCCACGACCGCCCGGACGCCCACGACGTCGCCTTCGCCCTGGAGCTGCGCACCGGCTGCCCGCTGGGCGCCGCGACCACGATCGGGGAGCTGGTGTGAACGGGGAGGCGGTGCGCCCGGCGGACGACGGCCGGGCGGTGCCGGACAGGGGAGGGCAGCTCGCCCTGGAAGGGGTGGGAGTGCCGCCTCCGCTGCCGGGAGCCATCGTCGCGGGGCCGACGGCGGCGACCGAGGGCACCGCCGTGAGGGGTGCGGCGGCGACCGCAGGCGTTGCCGTGGGGCCTGTGGGGGAGGGGCCGGCGTGCGGGGAGGGGCCGCCCGCCTCCGGGGGGCCGTGGGGCGAGGAGTCGCCCGGACCGCCGGGCTCGCGCGTCGAGGGGGTGCCGGGGCCGGAGGTGAAGTGGGCGCGGACCCTGCTGACGCGGGTGCTGGAGCCCGGTGACGAGGTGGGCGGCCGGTGGCTGCGGGAGCTCGGCCCCGTGGCGCTGGTGCGGCGGCTGCGGGAGGGCGGGCGGCCGCTCGCCGGGGTGCGCGCCGCCCGGTGGTCGGGGCTGTGCGCCCGGGCGGCCGCCGCCGACCCCGCGCGCGACCTCGCCGCGGCCGCGGACAGCGGCGCCAGGTTCGTGGTGCCCGGTGAGGCGGAGTGGCCCACCCAGCTCGACGACCTGGGCGACGCCCGCCCGGTCGGCCTCTGGATCCGCGGACGGCCCAGCCTGCGGATGTGGGCGCTGCGGTCGGTGGCGGTCGTGGGCGCGCGGGCCTGCACCGAGTACGGCGCCCATGTGTCGGCCGGGCTGGCCGCGGAGCTCGCGGAACGGGGCTGGGTGGTCGTCTCCGGCGGGGCCTACGGGATCGACGGGGCGGCGCACCGGGGCGCGCTCGGCGCGGGCGGCGCCACGGTGGCCGTGCTGGCCTGCGGCGTGGACCGGGCCTACCCGCGCGGACACGCCCGGCTGATCAGCCGGATCGCCGAACAGGGCCTGGTGATCGGCGAGCTGCCGCCGGGCGACCACCCCACGCCGTCCCGGTTCGTGCTGCGCAACCGGGTCATCGCCGCGCTCACCCGGGGCACGGTGGTCGTCGAGGCCGCGCGGCGCAGCGGGTCCCTGTCCACGGCCCGGGCGGCCCGCCGGCTCGGCCGGTTCACCATGGGCGTGCCCGGTCCCGTCACCAGCGGGCTTTCCACCGGAGTGCACCAGTTGCTGCGGGAGGAGGCCGCGCTGGTGACCGACGCGGCCGAGATCGTCGAACTCGTCGGCTCGATCGGCGAGCTGGAGGAGATCGCCGAGGGCCCCCCTGCTGCCGCGTGACCTGCTGGGGGCCGACGTCCGCCGTGTGCTGGACGCCCTGCCCGCCCGAGGGCCGGTACCGGTGGAGACGATCGCCCGGGAGGCGATGACCACACCGGACGACGCGGTGGCCAGGCTCTACGAGCTCCGCTCACTGGGTCATGTCGAACGACACGGCGACGGATGGCAGTTGACACGCCATGCGGTGATCTCGGCGCGGGGCGGCGCAGGGCCGCCGTGAGGTGACCGCTCGGCCGTCCGGGTGGTCCCGACGCCCTTGCGGCGTCCCGGAGTTGGGCCTTCCGGGTGGTCACACGCGGTGAGCCCCGGGGCTTCGCAGCGCCTGCGGACGGGGCAGAGAGGAACGTATCTGCGGATCGGTCCCGGTTCGTCCTTCACGGACTGCGATGCTCCAGTCGCGCTACGCTCACGAAGTTCCCCGGCGCTCCGGTGCGCCGGAGCGCGCGACCGGTACCACGGCAGAACGGCACAAGGCGACGAATGCCCCAGCACACCTCCGGGCCCGACCGGGCGGCGGCGGTCACCCCCGCGGCCCGGGGCAGAGTGCGGCCTCCCGCTCCCTCGACCGTCGACGAGCTGTGGCGGACCTACAAGGCGACCGGGGACGAGCGGCTGCGGGAGCAGCTCATCCTGCACTACTCGCCCCTCGTCAAGTACGTCGCCGGCCGGGTGAGCGTGGGGCTTCCGTCCAACGTCGAGCAGGCCGATTTCGTCTCCTCGGGCGTCTTCGGGCTGATCGACGCGATCGAGAAGTTCGACGTCGAACGTGAGATCAAGTTCGAGACGTACGCGATCACCCGGATCCGCGGCGCGATGATCGACGAACTCCGGGCGCTGGACTGGATCCCGCGCTCGGTGCGGCAGAAGGCGCGGAACGTGGAGCGCGCCTACGCCACCCTGGAGGCGCGGCTGCGGCGGACGCCCACCGAGGCCGAGGTGGCCGACGAGATGGACGTCACCGTCGAGGAACTGCACGCCGTCTTCAGCCAGCTCTCGCTGGCCAACGTGGTCGCCCTGGAGGAGGTGTTGCACGGGGGCGGTGAGGGGGGCGGGCGGATGAGCCTGATGGAGACCCTCGAGGACACCGCCGCCGACGACCCCGTCGAGGTGGCCGAGGACCGGGAGCTGCGGCGGCTGCTGGCCCGTGCCATCAACATGCTGCCGGACCGTGAGAAGACGGTGGTCACGCTGTACTACTACGAGGGCCTGACCCTCGCGGAGATCGGCAACGTGCTCGGGGTGACGGAGAGCCGGGTCAGCCAGATCCACACCAAGTCGGTGCTGCAGCTGCGGGCGAAGCTGGCGAGTTTCGGGCGCTGACACGTTCCGCGGCGTGGCTCCGTAGAGTGGTGACGTGCCAAGGATTCGAGCGGCCTCCGTGGCCGAGCACCGGTCGATGCAGCGAGCCGCACTGCTGGACGCTGCACGGTCCCTGTTGTCCGAGGGCGGTACGGAGGCGCTGACCTTCCCCGCGCTCGCCGAGCGGACGGGGCTGGCGCGGTCGTCCGTCTACGAGTACTTCCGTTCCCGCGGCGCCGTGGTCGAGGAACTGTGCGCGGTCGACTTCCCGGTCTGGGCCGCGGAGGTCGAGGCGGCGATGGCCGCGGCGGACGGGCCGGCCGCGAAGGTCGAGGCCTACGTGCGCCAGCAGCTGTCGCTGGTGGGGGACCGGCGGCACCGGGCCGTGGTCGCCATCTCCGCCGGGGAGCTGGACCAGGGGGCCCGGGAGAAGATCCGTGCGGCGCACGGCGGGCTGGTCGCGATGCTGGGCGGCGCGTTGCGGGACCTGGGGCACGAGCAGCCGCGGATGGCGGCGATGCTGTTGCAGGGGGTCGTCGACGCGGCGGTGCGGCGGATCGAACTCGGTGCGGCCGAGGACCCCGCGGACATCACCGAGGCCGCCGTCCACATGGCCCTCCACGGCACCCTCAGCACCCCCACGACCTGACCCGACCCCGCCGTCCTCCGAGTGACCTCGCCGTCCTGCGGGCGCAGGGCGGCGCGCCTCCGCGGCGAGCGGCTCGCTCCACGTCGCGTAAGCCGAGGGCACGGTACGGACGGGTCCCCGGCGCAGCATGGCGCGGGAGCGAGTCCCGGCCGGCAGCACCGCCTTGTTCGCCCTGCCCGCACCCTTCTACCGGCGGGCTTGCGCGCCGTGAAGCGAACCGTCCTGTGGGGACGTGGGCCCCAGCGCCCACCCGTGCCGCCCCAGCGGCACGATCGCCCGCTGGGGACGGCAGAGCGCCGTCGACCGACGACAACGCCGCGTGGGGGTCCTCCCGCCCGAGCGAAGCCGAGCGTGAGGGAGTGCCTGCCGGCCCCCGCGACCCACGTGCATGATCCGCCGGACAGGCCCTATTAGTGCTTCGTTAGGTTCTGTGCTGTCTGCGGCGGCTTCGAGGGTTGGGCAGGGGGCGTCCGCAGGTGGTGCAGGCACCGGTCCAGCACCTCAGC